>JAIDBM010000271.1 GCA_029056365.1 Muribaculaceae bacterium
GAAAAATTACCCGCTCCGGACTGAAGCGGGTAAGGGAGGATGTGCTCTTTATTTTAGTTTAAATGAAAGAGCCGTGATTTTCACCTACAACCACACCTTATTATAATATATGCTATTATCGTGCATTTGGCGGCTATCGGAGTGCATTTTTATTTTCATCTGATTTTTCAGATTATTTTCCGATGCAGAAGCGTGTGAATATGTTCTGAAGTATGTCGGGGGTGGTTATCTGCCCGCTTAGCTCGTTGAGCGCATGAATTGTCTGTCGGATGTCCTGGGCTATGAAATCGCCGCTGAGGCCTGAATCCAGTCCGGAGATTACTCTTGAGATGGAATCGGCGGCCTCTGACAGCGACTGGGCATGGCGGGCGTTGGTTACCAGCAGGTCGGAGCCAGATGTGTTTTCTGAGTCGATGGCCGATACCAGGGCATCGCGCAGCTCGGAGATGCCTTCGCCTGTGAGAGTGCTTATGTTTATGATTTTGGCTCCAAGGCGGTCGGCTACAGCATTGAAGTCGCAGCCTCCGTTTGGTGTGAGGTCGCTTTTGTTGGCAATCAGAATTATGTGGGCATCGGTGTTCTGAGCTGCAGTGGCTGTTGCATCGGGGTCGGGCGTTGTGGTGGCGTCGCATACAAGAAGGATTATCCGCGCGTTGCGTGCCGCCTGACGGCTACGTTCAATGCCTATCTGTTCAATGGTGTCCGAGGTGTGCCGCAGACCGGCGGTGTCGAGGAAGCGGAACAGGTAGTCTCCGATTTCGGCGGTGTCTTCCACAATGTCGCGAGTGGTGCCGTGTATGTCGCTTACAATTGCACGCTGATCGCCCACCAGAGCGTTCAGCAGCGATGATTTGCCTGCGTTTGTGGCTCCGATTATGGCCACCGGTATGCCTTGGCGTATCGCGGCTCCGGTGCTGAAGCTTCCGCTTAGCCGGGTGAGTTCGTTGTGTAGCTCCTGCGCGAGCTTATGCAGCTGCACTCTGGAGGCGAATTCCACTTCTTCTTCAGAGAAGTCAAGTTCAAGTTCTATCAGCGAGGCAAGTTGAAGCAGCTGGTCGCGCAGGCTGTCGAGACGCCGCGAGAATCCTCCGCGCAGATGGTTTATGGCAATTCGGTGTGCTGCCCGGCTTGAGGCGGCAATCATGTCGGCTACGGCTTCGGCTTCAGTCAGGGCGAGTCGTCCGTTCATGAATGCGCGGCTGGTGAATTCGCCGGGTTCGGCCATGCGGCATCCGGCGGCGCAGAGCGATGCGAGCAGTTCGCGTTGTATCCAGAGTGAGCCGTGTACGGATATTTCAATTGTTTCCTCGCCGGTATATGACCGTGGAGCGCGGAACACAGTTGCTACGGCCTGGTCGAGGGGGTTGCCGTGAGAATCGAGTATTGTGCCCAGGTGTGCGCTGTGGCTGTTTACTTTGTTCAGCGCGGCACCGCGCCATATGCGGCTTACGTTTGTTATGGCTTCGGGTCCGCTTATCCGTGCTATGGCTATTCCGCCGGTGCCGTGAGGAGTGGATATGGCGCAGATTGTGTCGTTGTTGTGATTCATCGGGTTTTCAATCGTTGCCATAGCTGGTAGTTGGCTTGTGATTCTACTTCGGCCTCAATGTCATCGGGCAGAGAAGAGAAGAAGTCGAATCCGGTTATTTCTTCAACGTTGTCGATTGTCGTTGCCGCTGCCTGGGCGCCGCCGGTGGTGTCGTAGTTGCTCATTATGAACGCGATGCCTCTTGGCGGGTTGGCGTATGGGGCGAGAACGACTTTGAAGAATCGTTCGGGTACAATCACGCCGGTGTCGCCGATACGCTGGTCCAGACGGTCGGTAAGAACGGGTCCGCAGATTATAATCAGGGCTGAATCGCGCTGGGCCCATTTCCGGCAGTTTTTCTCTACAGTCTGCCATGGTCCGCCGTTCAGCTGGTGAGTCTGGGGCACTATGTTGGTGAGCATGTGACAGTCGTCCATTGCCTTTTGGCTCCATTTCATGTCGGCGGCGGGACACATGTGTCCGCGGTCGAAGCCGCTGTTGCGGTAGTCGTATGTGTTGGCGCATCCTTCCACGTTGCTGTCGCATGTGAAGCGTGCGCCGCTGCGCGACACTTCATCGGCAGCGGATTCCTCGCCGGTGAGTTCCCATATCACGTAGTTGGGCACATGTAGTTCGGGGTTGAATGAAACCGTGAATCCTTCATAGTCGACCATTGTTTGTGGAAGGCCTGAGGGAGTGTCCACATTCCATAGGCCGGCAGTGTCGTTGCAGTCAGGCGATTCGTTGCCGTTTTCGCGCAGACTCTTGCAAGCCAGCACTGCGATTATGGCTACGAGCAGCATTAATGCGGCTGCTGATTTAGAAAACAAGGCCCCCCGGCATTTGCCGGAGCGCCTTGACTTTTTATATTTTCGCGACATTTTTATTTTTTGTCAGCTTTTTTTTCTGTTGTTTTTTCGGGAGTTTTCTCTTCGGTCTTTTCGGCAGCAGGCGCGGGCGATTTGTAACGTGCGTTCAGACCTTTTACAACTTCTTCAGTGACGTCGAGGGCCGGGTTGTATACAAGAACCGGCGAAGTCATGTCGGTGCTGAGTATGGCATCGAATTTGTTCACGGCGTTGAAGTCGACGAGGAAGTTGTGAATCGAGTCCTGAACTCTCTTTGCGTTGCCGGCAATCAGTTCCTGTGTTGCTGTGGCGCGTTTCTGGCCTTCGGCATCAAGAGCCTGTCCGCGTCGCATTATCTGTTCGTATTCGGCTTCGGCGGCAGCCTGGGTCATCTGTCCGGCCTGGACTTTCTGCTGGAGAGTGTTGAGAGAGTTCTGCAGCGACTGTTGCTGTCCGTTTGCCCATCGCTGGTGGTCGGTAGCGTACTTTTCGCTTTCGGCGTTGAGTTCCTTTGCGAGAGTGTACTGGCTATATACAGTATCCATGTTCACGAAAGCGATGTTGGTGGTGGCTTCGTGTGCCGATGCTTCTTTGCGTACGTTTGACACGGAGTCTTTGTCGGACTTGCCGTTGTCGCCGCAGCCTGTGAGGGCGAAAGTGCTGGCGATGATTGCGAATGCAGGCACGGCGAGGATGATTTTCTTCATGAGATATAATTATACGTTATTATCGTGAATTTTTCTGATTTGGTTTGTTATATACTGTGGCATTGCCTACCGACTTGTGCTCCGGCAGTGTGGCGCATGACACGCCGCGCCGTCTGAGTTCTGGCGACGAATGTGCGTGTCCGGAGGGAAATTTCCCGCCTTTAACAAAAAGAACTTTCACTCCCAGCAGCACGAATGCGGCGGCGAGCAAAGTTATGCTCAATAGCAGGGTTTTTGTCATCGGTATGCTGTTTTCGGCTGCAAATATAGGAAAGTATGCGAAAATATTTGCAATATATCAGAATAATTTTGTAACTTAGAGGGCCTGAAAATGGCTTTTTTAACATAATTTGCCATAATGCAAACTTTGTTAAGAGGCGTGGCTCTGAATATTAATCTAATTTTAACATAAAACGTACTTATTCCCGACATGACTATCAAAGATCTTCAGCCGGCTCTGGTTTTTGGAATTTTCGACCAGATCACCCAGGTACCCCGTCCTTCGAAAAAGGAGGAAAAAATCCGTAAGTTCCTTCTTGATTTCGCAGCCGAACACGGCATAGAAGTGCGTACCGATGCAATCGGCAACGTGGTTATGACCAAGGCCGCGACTCCCGGTCACGAGCAGGCTCCTACGGTGATAATGCAGGCCCATATGGATATGGTGTGTGAGTCGAACGACAAGAGTTTCGACTTCGACAACGAGCCGATCCGCACTATTGTGGACGGCGACTGGCTTCGTGCCGACGGTACCACTCTCGGCGCCGACAACGGCATCGGTATGGCTGCCGCGCTGGCTGCTCTTGTCGACGACAAGCTTGTGCATGGCCCGCTGGAAGCGCTTTTTACAGTTGACGAGGAGACCGGCCTTACCGGAGCCAACAATCTTGGCGAGGGCATGATTTCCGGCACCATGCTTCTGAATCTCGATTCGGAAGACGATGCCGAGATTTTCGTAGGCTGTGCCGGCGGAGTCGACACAACATGTCTGTTCGGTTACGACCGTTCGATGGCGCCTACCGATTTCCATTATTTCCGCTTCGACATCAGCAAGGGCCTTGGAGGTCATTCCGGCGGCGATATTCATCTTGGCCGTGCGAATGCCAACAAGCTGCTCGCACGTTTCCTGTGGACTCTGATGCAGGATCACGAGCTGAGCCTCTGTGAAATCGATGGCGGCAATCTGCGCAACGCCATTCCGCGTGCTGCCTATGCGGTGTTCGGAGTCGATTCAAGGAACAAGGAGCAGGTGCGTGTGGCATTCAACCGCTATGTAGCCGATGTGGAAGGCGAATACAGCGATATCGAGCCTACTCTTGAGCTGAATCTTGAAAGTGTCGACCGTCCGGATTTTGCGGTAGACTCCGACACGACCCGCCGTCTTGTCGAGGCTCTCTACAGCGCTCCTCACGGAGTTGTTTCGATGAGCCGCGCTCTTGAAGGCCTGGTAGAGACATCGACCAATCTCGCCTCTGTGAAGATGCAGCCCGACAACCACATACTTGTTACCACAAGCCAGCGATCTTCGGTTGAGTCGCGCAAGTGGGATATCGCCAATCAGGTGGAAGCTTTGTTCCGTCTTGCCGGAGCAGAGGTGACTCATGGCGACGGTTATCCAGGCTGGGCTCCGAACATGAATTCGAAAATCATGCACATAGCATCGGAAGCCTACGAGGAACTTTATGGAGTAAAACCGGCTATCAAGGCCATACATGCAGGTCTGGAATGCGGACTCTTCCTTGAAAAATACCCGCATCTCGACATGGTATCGTTCGGTCCGACTCTTCAGAATGTTCACTCGCCGAGCGAGCGTATGTTCATACCAGCCGTCGAACGCTTCTGGGGTCAGCTCTGCCGCATACTCGAGAAGGTAGCATCGCTCGGTTGATGAAAGGAGCGCAGCTCCTGCCTGTTGTCATTGCCGCAGTCATGGCGGCGGTCGTACTGCCTGTCGGCGCCATGGGCGCCGACGAGGTGGTTACACATCTTCCTGTCGACGACCTTCCGGTAGAAATCGACGGTCAGGGCCGGGAATATGTGGTATCCGAAGGCGACACGGTGTGGATGTACACACCGCCGGAGGAGCGGCAGGGCCGTCTGACCGAACGCGACTACGAGGAAGTTGCCGGCGAACTCGGTGTTGAGGTTGCATCGATAAAGGCCGTGGTGGAAATAGAGGCCGGGAAGGCACACCAGGGATTCTGGAGCGAAGGCAAGCCGGTGATAAACTTCGACCTCGCGGTGTTCCGGCGTATGGCCAGGCGCAATAATGTGTCGCTCGGCAAATACAGCCGCAGCCATAAGGTGGTGTTCGCGCGTCCGGATGCAAAACGTTACGGCAGTCAGCAGGCGGCGCAGCAGGCCAGGCTCGACGCGGCAATGGAGATTGACTCTCTTACGGCAATCCAGGGCACATTCTGGGGAATGTTCCAGATAGGCGGATTCAACTGGAAAAAATGCGGTGCGGCCTCGCCGGAAGAATTTGTCCGGCTGATGAGCCGTTCGGAGCGCGACCAGCTTGAGCTGTTTGCCGAATTCATAGTGAACAGCGGTCTGCTGCCGGCGCTGAAATCGCGCAACTGGAGCAAGTTCGCCTACGGATATAACGGACCGGGTTATGCATCCCGAGGTTATCATACCCGGCTTGCCAAGGCATATTCGCGACATAAGCGATAGTCTGTGACGGGCCGTCAATATCAAAAAAACAAAAAAAAGCTCCTTTTGGGGCTTTTTTTTTGCATAGATATATAAAAAAGTGTAACTTTGGGGGTTAGAAACTGGCATATGTTTCGATAAACCAATCAAAAGAGTCCGGAGTTTCTGCTACGGACTGAATCAAACAATTCTGACAGCGCTTATGAACAAGCTACTCAAATCACTCTCCGCCCTGGTGCTGCTGGTATGCTGCACTGTGGGAGCGTCGGCCCAGTTGCCCGGCGTGCAGCTTAAAGACATCAACGGCAAGGCTGTTGACACCGCCACACTCAGTAATGATGGCAAACCGTTTGTAATCAGCTTTTTTGCCACATGGTGCAAACCTTGTCAGCGAGAACTCAAGGCTATTGCCGACCAGTATCCCGACTGGCAGGATGAAACAGGCATGAAGCTCTATGCCGTAAGCATCGATGATGCCCAGGATGCGCCCGAAGTAAAGGCGCTGGTAGCTTCTGAAGGCTGGGAATATGAGGTTCTGCTCGACAGCAACGAAGACTTCAAGCGTGCATTCGGCATCCAGAACATACCCCACGTGCTGGTGTTCGACGGCCAGGGCAATATGGTTATGTCGCACTCGGGCTATACCGAAGGCGGCGAGGAAGAGATTATTGAAAAAATTCGGTCAATATCAAAATAATCCTCCCTGCTATTCATGGCCACACAATCCCTACGCCTGCTTACAGCCGCAACTCTGGCAGCTGTGTGCATAGGCGCCGCTGCGCAGGAGCAGCCTAAAGAGAAGAAAGCCTCCGACATAGCCCTTCACGGCAGTGTACAGGCCGATGTGCTGTTTCCGGAAGGCGACGATGCCATCGGGCTCAAGCCCGATGAGCACAAGATACTGTTCAATACCTATGCCGACCTGAACATGATCAGCCGTTATGTCGATGCCGGCATACGTTTCGAATATATGAAATTTCCTCTGCCCGGCTACGACAGCGGCTTCGGCGGCTATGGTATTCCGAATATCTATGCCAAGGGCAAATACAAGGGCGTGGAACTCACCGTGGGTGACTTCTACGACCAGTTCGGTGCCGGATTCATATTCCGCACCTACGAGGAACGTACGCTCGGAATTGACAACAGCCTTCGCGGCGCCCGCCTGAAAATCAATTCCGTGCCCGGACTGCGTGTGACCCTTCTTGGCGGCACACAGCGCACTTATTGGTACTGGGGCCGTTCGATGGAAGGCTTCGACTCCAGCGAGCAACCCGACCAGCCGCGCACATCCAACCAGGTGTGGGGAGCGAATGTCGAGATGGATATAAGCGAATACTCCAGTGCCATGAAGGACAACAACCTGAACTGGACCGTTGGCGGCAGCTACGTGCTCAAACACGAAGGCCTGGGCGTCAAAGATATTCCCAACACAAGTTATCGCCTGAATTTTCCGAAGTATGTGAGCGCGTTCGACTTCCGCACCCATCTGCAGCGTAACGCCTGGGGTGTCGATGCCGAATATGCCTGGAAAAGCCAGGACCCGTCGTTCGACAACGGTTATATCTATCGCAACGGTTCCGCGCTTATGCTCACAGGTACGTATACCAAAACCGGCCTGAGCGCCCTTGTGAAGGTGAAGCGCAGCGACAACATGGCTTTCCGTTCGCAGCGCGGACGTTCCGACCTGGCAGGCATGATCAACAATATGCCCGCTTTTGCCTATCAGCAGACATACGCACTGGCCGCAAAATATCCGTATGCCACCCAGACCGCCAATGGCGAGTGGGCTTTCCAGGCGGCTTTCGCCTATAACTTCAAGCGCAAGACAGCTCTTGGCGGCAAGTACGGCACAAAGGTGAAACTCAATCTGAGTTATATCCGTGGCCTTGACAAGGGGCCTAAACCCGAAGGCATCAACGGCTCGACATGGGGCACCAACGGCGCGGGGTCGAAATTCTTCGGTTTCGGTCCGCAGTACTACCGCGACATAAACATTCAGATTGAGAAGAAGTTCACACGCGATTTCCAGCTGATGTTCATGTATATGAACCAGTACAACTTCGATGTGACTCTTGAGGATTTCCACGGCGATGTGAAGGCCAACATATTCGTGCTCGACGGCAAGTACAAGTTCGACAAGCGCTTTACTCTCCGCGCCGAGCTGCAGTACCTCACTACACATCAGGCCAATAAAGACTGGGCATACGGTCTGCTCGAACTGTCGGTGGCCCCATATCTGATGTTTACCGTCAGCGACCAGTGGAACTGTGGCGATACAGGAGTCCACTACTATATGGCCGGTGTTGCAGGAAACTATAAGTCGAACCGTCTGATGCTCAGTTATGGCCGTACGCCGATGGGATTCGACTGCTCGGGCGGCGTATGCCGTCGAGTGCCTAAGACACGAGGCTTCCGTATAGCCTATACCTATAACTTTTAGAATACACAATTGATTTATGAAAAACTTTGCAGATGTACGCCGATTTTTCGGCAAAATCATGCTCCCGGCAGTTGTGGCAGCTACGTTTGTATCCTGCGATGAAGTTGCGCAGGACGACCGTTACATTCCACTGCCCGAACTGCAGAATGTGGAGCGGACCGTGCTGCTTCAGGACTTCACCGGCCAGAACTGCGTGAACTGTCCGGCGGCCCATGAGATTATGGAACTTCTCTCGGACCAGTATGGCGAGAACCTGATATGTGTGAGCGTGCATGCCGGTGATCTCGCTGTTCCGGTAAACCGTACAAATTATAACACCGGACGTCTGGGATTGAGAACCGATGAAGGGGATGCCTACAACGATGCCGCCGGGGTAGGGCACTGGCCCATGGGTACTGTCGACGGAGGCCCGGCGCTTGACCCCGATGACTGGGCCACGTGGGTCCGGGCGAGGCTTGAGCTTGAAGAACTGCCCGCCGCGTCGATTAAGCTTGAGGCCACATTGTCCGACGGCATGATACATATAAACAGCGACTTGGTGGCGCCTGCCGATTTCAAGGGCAAGTACCAGCTCTGGATTGTGGAAAGCGGTCTGATAGGTTCGCAGCGAACCGAGAGCGGAAACAAACTCGACTATGTGCACAACCATGTGTTCCGCTGTTCGGTGAACGGCACCTGGGGCGAGGATATAAGTCTCGACGAGGGCATACACCGTAATCTCAGCCACAGCATAGCCATGCGTTACACCGATACCGAGCGATGGAATGCCGATAACATAACCGTTGTCGGATTCGTAAGCGATGGTTCGGGTGTGCAGCAGGCCGCACAATGCTCTTTGCAGATCAACGACTGACCTTAACGGGCGGAACGGCAAAGCCGTTCCGCCACTTCTATATAAACTTGTAAACTTGTAAAATCGAAACAATATGAAAAAAATCTACTTTCTTTTCTCGGCGCTGATGGCTTTTGCCTCGGCCCAGGCACAGACTTATGTGTTTACCTACAACGACAAGCCGGTTTCAGGCGAGAACCTCGTGTGCGGCTCCGCTGATGCCGAGATTGAGGAATTCGACGGACTCTATGACGTGGTGCTTAAGCCGGCGATTTCAATTTCAGCCACAAACCTTCCCTCAGACCTTGAGGGCGCTTTCGATGCTCTGCTTACAGTGGAGTCGCTCAACGGCCAGAAAGTGCAGTGCTGCGCCGGAGGTGATTGCACTACCGGTACAAACATCGAGAAGGAACTTTTGTTTGAAGTAGGGTCCAAGCAGACTATACCTGTGGATCTGGAGTATCTCGGTTATGGAGTCACTCTTGAGGAAGTAAAGAATATAAAGGTGAAGCTTACTGTCGTTGACGGATATGACCAGAATATAACCACATCGCTCACTGTGGTGATGTATGGCGAGGATGCCGGTGTGAATGTTATCGAGAACAACCGCTGCTTCCAGACTGCCTGCGGCGGTTTCAGCTATGACTTCCCCGGTGAGGCCGTGGTTACCCTCTATAACGCCGGCGGTGCCGTATGCGGCAGCTACCGTCTTTCAGGTTCCGGATTCCTCAGCACTGAAGGTATGCCTGCCGGCATATACTTCTTTACTGCCGTAGGTAATGGTGTGAACGAGAGCGGCAAGGTCGCTATCTGAAATAAAACCTTATAAAATCAGAAGAGGCAGTGTGGTACCACGCTGCCTCTTCTGATTTTATCCCTGACGACTCCGGCTGTGTTCAAGCGCGAGAATGAATTGTTTGGCATCGGGTCCGCCGGCATATCCTCCGGGTCCGTCTGCCGCCACTATGCGGTGGCAGGGAATGAAAATATTCAGCGGATTGGCTCCTGTTGCCCCGGCCACGGCCCTTATGGCAGACGGTCGGCCGCACAGTTGTGCTATCCTGCCATATGTGGCTGTGGCACCGTAGGGAATTGTGGCCAGGGTGTGCCATACCGTTTTCTGGAATTCGCTTCCGTGGGCATCCAGCGGTATTGAAAACTCTTTGCGATTGCCGTTGAAGAAATCGGCGAGCTGGCTTGCGGCTTCCGACAACAGCGGTGTGTTTTCGTGCTGTATGGCTCTGTAAGAGAGTTTTTTGGAAGCTGATGGCCGAAATGGTTTGCCGGAGTTAAACCATTCGCAGATGCACAAGCGACCGCTGATCTCACCGAGAATCAGCGGCCCGCATGGAGAGTCGAATCTGTTAAGATACAGTATCAATTATTTATTTTTGGCTTTTTCGAGCATGGGTTTCAGCGAATCGAGCGCATCGCTGAGGGCCTGTTCGAAAGTGTCGGCTACCTTGCTTGCGACAAGTTGTTTTTTCTGAGGCAGAAGCACTCGCACTTCAGCCTCCTTGTTCAGGTTTGATTCCGGCTTGAGGAGTCGCAGGGTCACATCGATATCAGTTATGGCATCGTTGAAGCGGGTTATGTTGCCGGTTTTCTTTTCAACGAATTCCCTGAGCTGTTCGCTCATGCTAAAGCGGATGGCTTCGATTCTAAGTTCCATAAAAAATCCTCCTATTGTTTTTGTGCACGCGGATGTGCGAGTTTGTAATTATTTTGTAAGTCACGTATTGACAAATGTGTGTATATCTGGGTAGTTGCGAGCGATGCATGTCCGAGCAGCCTTTGCACGGCAGTGAGGTCGGCTCCGTTGTTGAGCAGGTCGGTGGCGCAGCTGTGGCGCAGCACGTGCGGCGTGCGGCGTGTGGCGGTAACGCGTCCGTCGAGCATCTTGTGTACGGCCTTGTTCACCAGAGCGTAATAAAGGGGTTCGCCTGAGGGGCGGACGAAAAATTCGGCGGGAGCGCAACCCGGAATTTCCCTGCTGCGTAATGTGCGGTATAGGTCTATCATCTCTTGCAGTTCTTTACCGAAAGGAATCAGTCTTTCTTTATTACGCTTTCCGAGTACTTTTAGTTCGCAGCGGTTGGTGTCGACATCGGCATCGAGCAGGTTTACCAGTTCGGCCGCACGCATGCCTGTGGAGTAGAACATGGTAACGATTAGTCTGTCGCGCACTTCAACGAAGTTGTCGGCATCATAGGGTTCGTCAAGGCAGTATCGGGTTTCATCGGGTCTGACAAACACCGGAAGCGATTTAGGCAGTCGGGCGGTGGTAATATCCGCCGCCGGATTCACGGCCAGAATCCCGCGTCGTATCATGAATCGGTAAAAAGCTCTGAGGGCCTGAACTTTGTGTCGTATAGTGCGCTGGCTTATGTCTTCGTTGGCTAAGAAAGCAATCCAGAGCCTTATATCGGCCACAGTCACGGCGGCATGGTCGATGTCCTGGGTTTTGCCCGAATTGCATGCCAGATAATTGGCAGCTGCGAACCTCAGCCACTGTGAGATGTCGATACTATAAGACGAAACGGTGTGAACCGAAAGATTCAGTTCACACCGTATGTATCTTATGAAATCATTAAAAAGCTTATTCATAGTCCAGGAAGCAGCCTGATCAGAGCTGTGCCTACGAAGTTAGCTTTAATTTTTCAGATTTCCAAATAAAATCCGGAGAATTTATCAGAAAAGATGAAAATGTATGTGGCTGAAATAGCCACGGCACCGTTGATTATTCCTCTACGCTGCGGAGTTTCTGCACGTAAACCGCTTTCATCATTTTCTTGCGGTTTGTTACAGACGGCTTCTGGAAAGCCTGACGGCTGCGGAGTTCTTTTACAATACCTGTTTTTTCAAATTTTCTTTTGAACTTCTTGAGTGCGCGTTCGATGTTTTCGCCTTCTTTTACTTGTACGATGATCATATTTAGTTTTTTAGTTTGATTATTTTCGTGCTTGAGCAAACGCAGATACGTTTTGCGGGGCAAAATTACGCATAGTTTTTAAGATAGCCAAACTTTTAGCTTTTTTTTTGCCGAGAAAATGTATTTTCGTGCTCCATGCCGATGCAACAGGCGCATTTCACGCTTTCAATGCTGGCTTATTCGGGGTCGACGGCGTTTTCCGGGTCGGTATACCATTTGGAGTATGCCAGATAGTTGCGGGCTATCTTCTGGTTCATTTCCTTTGCCTGCCCGGGGTCGACTTTTTTTATGAATTTTGCCGGAGCGCCGCCCCACAGTTCGTGTGCGGGAATCTGGGTGCGGCTGAGAACCACTGATCCGGCGGCTACAATGGCGCCTTCGCCCACAACGGCATCGTCCATCACCACGGCTCCCATGCCTATGAGGGCGTGCTGGCGTATGTGGGCGCCGTGGATGGTAACGTTATGGCCTATCGAAACATCGTCGCCGATTTCGATTGTCGATTTTTTATAGAGTGTATGCAGCACCGAGCCGTCCTGAATGTTTACACGGTTGCCGATGCGTATGGAGTTGACGTCGCCGCGCAGCACGGTGTTGAACCATACCGAGCATTCGTCGCCCATTGTCACATCGCCTACAATGGTGGCGTTGTCGGCAATGAAGCAGTCGCGGCCTATCTGCGGAGTGAATCCGCGCAGAGGAATTATCATATCTTTTATTGAATGTCTGGTGATTTATAATGGAGTCCGGAACAACGGCATGGCGTATGCTCCGGACTTTTTATGTATTAGTATATGGTATCGCGCATGAGAGTGGCGGTCTTGGCTTCGAGCCAGAGGCGTTCGGCTTCGTCGAGCAGCGGCGAGAGCCGTTCGCGAACTTCGCGGTGGTAGGCGTTGATCCATTCGATTTCGGCATCAGTCATCAGAGTGGTGTCGAACAGACGCAGGTCGAACGGGAACAGGGTGAGGGTCTCGAATTTGTAGAAATTGCCGAATTCGGTTGTCATTGCCTTGACGGTCAGTACGAGATTCTCGCAGCGTATGCCGTGTATGCCTTCGCGGTACAGCCCTGGTTCGTTGCTGGTGATCATGCCGGGGGTAAGGGGTGCGGGCATGTAGTTGAGGCGTATGCTCTGCGGGCCTTCGTGTACGTTCAGGAAGTGGCCGACGCCATGTCCGGTGCCGTGCAGGTAGCTGAGTCCTTCTTTCCACAGGAACTGACGGGCGAGAGCGTCGAGCTGCATTCCGCAAGTTCCTTCCGGGAAGATGGCTGAGCCGAGGGCTATGTGGCCTTTCATCACCAGAGTGAAGTCGCGCCGTTCCTGGTCGGTGGGCCGGCCGAGAGCGATTGTGCGGGTAATGTCGGTTGTGCCGTCGAAATACTGTGCGCCGGAGTCAACCAGCAGCAGCGATGATTTCTGCAGTGTTGAATTGGAGTTTTCATCGGCCTCGTAGTGAACTATTGCGCCGTGAGGTCCGTATCCGGCAATTGTTCCGAAGCTTGTGTCGAAGAACATCGGCGACTGGCTGCGGTATTTCAGCAGCAGTGCGTCGACATCGAGTTCGGTTACCGTGGCATCGGCGTCGAGCAGCTTCTCAAGTTCGATGAAGGCACGTACGAGTGCGGCTCCGTCGCGTTCCATGGCTTGCCGTATGCCTTGTATCTGGGTTTCGTTCTTGCAGGCTTTGAGCATTGCTACAGGCGACTGTCCGCAGATTGCCCTCTGGCCGAGAATATTGAAAATCTCAATGGCGGTGCGTCCCGGTTCCACAAGCGTTCTGGTGTCATCGGGAAGTTGGGCCAGGAATGCTTTGACGCTGTTGTATGGCAGAATGTCGACACCGGCCTCGGCGAGATATTCGGTAACTTCCGTCGAGAGTTTTGCGGGGTCGATCATCAGGCTGGCTCCGTTGCCGCTGATATAGAGAAATGCTGTAGTCACGGGATTGTGCGGCACGTCCGAGCAGCGTATGTTCAGGGTCCATGCGATTTCATCGATGTCTCTT
>JAIDBM010000272.1 GCA_029056365.1 Muribaculaceae bacterium
CACAATGTCGGCAGCTGCAAGTTCAGGCGCGTCAACCTCTATTTCCACATAGTCGGGCCCGAGGGTAAGCACATCGGAAGCAATATCAACCGTGCGGAGTTCACGCTCCTCTACATGAGGCTTGCATGCCGGATCTCCGTTCACGACAGCCCGGTACAGCGCCGGCCCGGTGGCCTTGACGGTATACACTGGTGAATCGGCGCCGGCGATATCAGTCCAGGTCTCGCCGCCGTCGGTCGATTTCTGCCAGCTTACCGTGCCGTAGTTGTCGGCGCCCCAGCCGAGATCGAACGTAACATTCTGGTTGGCCCGGGCATAACACACACTTCGTCCGTCGGCCTGTATGGTCAAGGCCGAGGCCAATGCCATGGCCATTAAGTATAATGATTTCATTTGATGCTGGTATATGATGATGTTGATTTATTTCTTGATTAACCGGGCCACTGCCACATGGCCTTCGCTGTCACTCAGCGTGACTATATACTGCCCCCGGGTCAGGTCCGAGACGTCGAATTCACGGATTACGTATCCGCTGCGGTCTACCAGAAGTTCCATCCGGCCCGACATGCCCACGACCGCAATCTGCACGGCATCGAAACCATCCACCGCAACCGGTCCGTCGGACGGATTGGGAGAAAGCACGAGTGAGCCGTACGCAATATCCGCCACACCGGCGTTGGTTACATTGAACTCCACTGTCTGCATACAGTCGCACGTATCCGTAATATCGAGCATATAGATACCCGGGCCACCGACAGCAAGAGTAGGCTCATTGCCAAGTTCGCGATCGGCCGATGAATACCAGCGGTAACTGTAGGTGCCACTGCCTCCTTTTATTACAAGATCGGCTCCGAGAGTAATTCCGTTGTCGCCGGATGCCGAGACGTTGACATGATTTGCCGACACCTCGAAAAGCGGATTCTGCTCTATCGGCATACGTACTACCGACTGTGCGCGACATACACCGGCAGCAGCGGTCAAAACCGCGATTGTTGCAAATATTCGTTTCATGTGATATTTTTTTACAGGGGGGAAACCGGCAACGGCTCCCCCCCCTGCCTTATTAGAGCGCTATTTTAGATACATTTACTGTGCCGTCAAGACGTACAGTCTTTTCAATAAACATGCCGTTTTCAGGAGCCTTGTCAAGCTTGCGTCCAGTTACATCATAGTATTCGGTGGCTACGACAGGCGAATTGCTTACGGTGTTGACTACGCCTGCTCCCGAACCTGTGCCGATGCGGAAGTTGTTGCCCTTTGCGAAAACCGAGCCTACACATGCCGCATTAACGGTCTGGACGCCCCATTCATAGTCTCCGTCGGGAAGATTCACCAGATTCAGGTTCTTTGCCATGAAAGCGCGGCCCTGAGCCACTGTGGTGCGCACACCGTCCTTGTCGCCGCCTACGAAAGCAGTGATGCCGCGATAGAATTTACCGGTGCCTAAATCTTTGATGTAATAGTCGTAGGTAACATTGGCCTGTGCGCCGGCAGGAGCCGACCAGGAGAGATTCACGTCATAGCCGTCGACGGCAGCTACAGCGGCCGAAGGTGCATCGGGGCGTACAGGCACTCCGAAGGGATTGTTTGACACAGCCATCATGCGTCCGGTCTTGATGTCGGTATCATCGTTGAAGAACATATTGTCCCACGACTGGCCAAGTATGCCGTAGTTACGTGCTCCGCTCACACCGTCTTCGGTAAAGAATACGGCACACTCCGAACCGCCGGGCATACGCACGCCTTCGGTAAAGTTACCATTGTTGTTGGCGAAGAACCAGCCGGCCTGGGTGTTGTCGGTTCCGTCGATCATGCCGGTACACCAGCCCGGAAGAAGCAGGTCGTAGAGGCCGTTGCCGTTATAGTCGATTGCGCGGAAGGGGCTTGCATCGTTAAGCGGACGTATGTCGCGGCCGTTGAATATCTGGCTACCGGTAACATCGGTATAACTTACGCCATCGCTGGTGATACGGCCTGAAAGGAGCTGCCAGAAATATTCCCACGCGCCATCGGCACGAGCATCGGCAGGCGATTCACCGCCCACGAAAATATCGGGCACACCATCGTTGTTGAAGTCACACACCGCGAAACCGCCGTGACCATAGTGGTGCGCCACGCCGTCGGCCAACCCGAGGTCATAGAGCACCGGCACACCTTCGCTGAGACCGTCGGCGCCAAGGTTGAGCGCAGCCACAAAAGTACGGCCCATGGCCTTGCCGTTCTTCACCGGTTTGTCGGCGTCATCGGCATTGTCAATATTACCCTGGGTAAGGAAGTCGGCATAGCCGTCGTTGTTGAGGTCGGTGGCCATTGTGAGGTTCAGAGCCAGCTCATAACCGTTGTTGCCGTACATGAGCAGCTCGGTGTTGGTAGCCAGGAATTTGTCATCGCCCTGATTGATGAGAACCATGTTGAAGTTTCTGCGTCCGAAATCCTCGCCACAGTCCTTCCAGCCGGTAACAACCATGTCGAGACGGCCATCGCTGTTGAAGTCGGCAACATCCACCGTACGAGGATCGAACGGGGTAATCTGGTCGCCGTTTTCGTCTATCACCGTAATCTGCTTGCGTGTGAAAGTGCCGTCGCCGTTGTTGATGAACAGGCCGAACTCCACATTGTGCAGCGCCATCGAAGCCTCGCCGGTTACATAAAAGTCGGTGAGTCCGTCGCCGTTCCAGTCGGCAACCGCAAAGTAAGGCTTGTTGGCGAAATAGTACGGAAACTCGCTTATGTCATAGCTCTGTGTGGCCGGATTCCATACCATCTGGAATGTATTGTTGTTTATCTGGGTCTCGTTGCCTTCGGCATCCTCGATGATACGTCCGCTGACAGCGGCATCGCGCACCTCACCTGAATATATGAGGTCGAGGATTCCATCGCCGTTTATGTCGATTTCGGCCAAACCCGGATAGATGACCGCATGGTCAAGAATCTGGCGGCTGACTGAGTGGTCGGCGGCACTGGCACTGCATACCGCAGCCGCGCCAAGTAGAAGAGTTAAAGATTTTTTCATGATAATTATGAATTAATTAAAGGATTTTCAAACAGTTGGTGCCGCACGCCGTTATGCCGTGCGGCACCGGATATATTGATTATTGGAAACGTGGCGAAGTCCAGCCGCTCTGAGGCACGGCAACGGTAGTGAACCATCCGTCCTCGTCGATTTCAAGCGGACTCACAAACAGAGGCTGGCGCTTGAAACCGCTCGGCATAGCCGAATTGCCTATAGCGGAGGCGTTGTAGGCCAGGAAGTGCACGCCCTGTTCGTCCACCAGCATGCGCATCGGGTGGCATGGAGCCTCGAATTCAGTACCGCCTTCCACAAGCAGCTCGCCTTTGGAAGCTCCGTCGGTAAGCTCAACACCGTTTTTGTCGACAAACGGACCGGTGGGTCTGGTGGAACGTCCATAGCGGATTTCACTGCCGGAGCCTGTCTTGACGGTGCCGAACATATAGTAGTCGGTGTTGCTTACGCGGAACACGCAGATATCGTAAAACTCGGCCGGGGCAACCTTAACGGCAGCACCGCGCAAAGCGGGCACCTGGCCGCGGCGCAGGTTCAGCTGCTGCAGATACGAACCGTTCTCGGTGGTGTAACCCAGATAGTAGTTGGTCACGAACACCGAAAGGTGCGGATAGCGCAGGCTTTCGACTCCGAGATCTCCGGCGGTGAGGAAACAACCCTGGTCGGTATACGGACCCATGCCGCTCGAAGCGGTGGCAGCACCGAAAGCATTGTCGTCCTCGCTGGCATAAACCATCCAATAGTTGGCGCCGGCTATAGTACGGGCGAAATCGGCCGACACTGCGGTAATCCTGCCTGTGAGCCACTCGGGATAGGAGCCGGGGGTAACCACTGCCTCGCCTGTGGTCTCGTCGATTTCATCGGTTACGACCGGATAGGTGAATGCCTGCTGGTTCGACGACCATGTCATCATGTTCTGCGACTGGAGCGAGGGGCAGGCATAGTCCAGCCCGGCCGCCCATTGTGTTTCCTGCGAAATAGCCACGAAGTTCGACGCGGCCCTGAACACGGTGCCGCCGGCCAGCGACGGCTCCCATACCGGATTGCGGTAAGATACATTCTCCGGATTCTGGCTTCCTTCCCAGGTGAATTCGCCTTCACCGTCGCCATCGGTATCGGCACAGGCTGCGAGTCCGAAAGCCAGTACCGGGAGAGCTATATATTTGAAGTAGGTTTTCATTACTTTTCTATTTTTTGATTAGTAAGCAGGATGCTGGGTAAGCCCCGGGAAGAGCGATATTTCGTGCTGCGGTATCACATACAGGTGTGTCATGCCCACGCGGTAAGTATCGAAATCGGGGTCGCGCTCGGCTATTTTGTTCACACCTTCCTGAGTGTGTATGTCGCCCCAGCGGTCGAGGTCGTTCCATCGGGTGCATTCTCCGCAGAGTTCCACCAGACGGTCGTGACGCAGCTGCTCTTTAAGTGATTCATAATCGCCGAAAACAGCCGGATTGAGGTCGCGCATGTTCACGCGGCGGCGCACCTTGTTCATATATTCCACAGCTGTGGCGCGGTCCTGTCCAAGCTCGTTCAGAACTTCGGCGTACATCAGATATACATCGGCCAGACGCAGCAGGCGGAAGTTTGTGCCGCTTGAGTAGTCTTCGGGCAGGTTGTCGGTGTCGACGCTGGTATACTTGCGCCAGTAACACTTTTTGAGGAAGTGTTCGCTCTGGTCCCATTCGGCATATGTCTTGCCATAGTAGTTGGTGTTGTCGGTGGGGTCGTTCCAGGTGAGTGTGTAGCGTTTGCGTATATCCATATTGCCGTCTTTGTCGCGTTCCTTGTCGAACTCGTCGAGCAGCCACTCGCGTGCCGAGCCGTCGTCCCATGCGCCTTCGCCCGATGAAATGTACAGTCCCAGGAACTTGGGACGCTGCATGCCCACTTCCTTGCCGTCGACCAATCCGTTCTTGAAATTGATTTCAACCAGCGACTCCTTGTTGTTCTCGTTCACATCGGTGAAGTTGTCGAGCCAGTTCGGCACAAGGTCGTATATGCCCATCGCGAAAATATCGTCCATGTTCTTCTTGGCGGCAAGCCAGTATTCACCGGCTTCCTGGCTGCGGTTTTCCCACGGACGCTTGCATATGCCGGCAAGCTGCATGTTGCAGCGGGCCATCATGCCCAGCGAGCCGCCTTTGGTCGGACGACCGGCCTCACTTGCAGGCCAGCTATCCGGAAGTACTTTTGAGGCGGCATCGAAGTCGGCGAGCGCCTGCTTGTAAAGTCCTTCCTGATCAAGAATCTCGCCATCGTACAGCGATGAGATCTGACACGGGTACACTCCATATGTTCCGGCCATATACCAGAAGCCAATCGCACGCAGAAAGTATGCCTGGCCAAGAATGCCGTCGGCTGTGTCCTTATCCATCACATCGTAGCCGTGGTCGTTCATGTTGTCGACAACCTGATTCACATAATAGACCATCTGCGAAACTTCTTTCGATGGAAGATTTACCGATTCATTGCCCTCGTAGGCAAAGCCGGTCATCTTGAAATTGGCCACAGCCTGGAACTCGGCGTTAGGCGAATTGCTCCAGCCCTCGTCGCTTCGCAGAATCATAAGAATATGGAACCAGCGGCTGAACACGCCCGGACGACGCAATGTGGCATAACCGGCGTAAAGGCCCTGCTGGAACTGTTCTTCTGTTTTCCAGAAGGTATCGCTCGATTCAAGATTGGGGTCGGAAAGCGACAGCCAGTCGTCGCTGCACGAACTCATCGGCAGCATCAGCATCAGGGCTGCCAGAACCGATATGATTGTTTTTTTCATTATTTCTTTTTTTTGTTATTCATGAATTTAGAAGCTTACCTGAAGGCCTGCGGTAAAGGTACGTGCGTTGGGGAAGTGGCCTCCGTCGATACCCTGGGAGAATACTCCGCCCACGATGTCCGGATCATAACCCTTGTAGCCGGTGATTGTGCATAGGTTCTGGGCGCTCAGATATATTCGCAGTTTCTGTACGAAGAACTTGCGGCTGATGTCCTGAGGCAGTGTATAGCCGAGCTGCAGGTTCTTTAGGCGCAGGAACGAGCCGTCTTCGATAAAGCGGTCGCTGGCCTGAGTGTTGTCGGTAGCGCCGGAATACATACGCGGATACTCGGTGGATGGATTGTCCCAAGTCCAGGGCTTGACATCGGCAGGAATATTGTCGACCTTAAACTGGTAGCATGCCACGAGCACACTGTTGTAAATTTTGTTGCCGTAACGTCCCTGCCAGAACATATTGAAATCAATTCCTTTCCAGCTTGCCGAGAAATTCAGCGCGCCCTCGAGTTTGGGCAGCGGACTGCCTACCCAGTCGCGGTCGTTGTTGTCGATAGTGCCGTCCTGGTTGAGGTCGAGGTAACGCACATCGCCCGGCTGTGCGTTGGGTTGCAGCAGCTTCACCGTTCCGTCTTCAAGCGTGGTGGTGTGGGCGTATACTTCGTCCATGCTCTGGAATATACCGCCGAACCTGCGGGTATAGAACTCCGATATGGACCGGCCTTCTTCGGTGCGGCAGATTCCGTCTTCGTAGAAGCTTTCGCCCAGACGGACAACCTTGTTGCGTACGGTCGAAAGATTCACCGACACGTTATAGTCGAAGTCACCTGCCTTGTCGCGCCAGCCAAGCTGAATTTCCACGCCCCGGTTGCGCATCTTGCCGTAGTTGGTCCAGAGATAGTCGGTGCCGGTGGCCCATGAAGTCTTGATGTTGTACAGCAGATTCGACGACAGCGCGTTGTACCAGTCGAACGAGCCGTACAGACGGCTGTTGAGCAGATAGAAGTCGAAACCGATGTTGGTGGTGGTTTTGGTTTCCCATCCAAGATCCACGTTCACACGGGTAGTCTGTGTAGCGCCCGGATGCAGAGTCTCGCTGCCGTTGGGGCCGAAAATGGCATTGAAGCCTTCGTATGGTCCTTCGTGATTTATGCTCGACAGATAGCTGTAGTTGCCCAGGGCCTGCATGTCGCCTATCTGGCCCCAGCTTCCACGAAGCTTGAACTCATTGAACCAGCCTCCGATGGGTTCCCAGAATTTTTCTTCCGACAGACGCCAGCCAAGCGACATCGAGGGGAAGTTGCCACGGCGTTTGTTGGGGCCGAACTTCGAACATCCGTCGGAACGGAAGTTGAACTGGGCGTAATAACGGTTATCGTAGTTGTAGTCGACACGACCGAGAATCGAGGTCATGCGGCGCTCCTGACGCGAACCCCACATGTTGTTCTGAGTGCCTACGAGGTCGATCTGGCACAGGTCGTCGACCTGCTGGTCGTAGCCTTCGGCTGCCAGATAATGCCAGTTAACATCCTCCATGGTATAACCCGCCATTGCAGTGATGTTGTTTTTGCCTATGGTCTGGTTATAGGTAAGGGTGTTTTCTATGATAAGGCTCGAACGGCTGTCGCGGATATCCTTGAGTTTGTTGTTGTAACGCTGTTCGCCGGATGCCATGCGAAGGGTATATGCCTTGTCGAATTCCTTTGTGCGTCCCCACCATGCGTCGAGACCGACATTGAAGCGGTATTTGAAAAATTTAAGGAACTCGAGTTCTGCGAACACATTGCCCACAATGCGGTCGTTCACGCTCTGGTTGTCGTAGCGTTCCTGAAGACCGACAGGGTTGGAAATATAGGTGGGAAAATTAGCCGAACCATAACCGAATCCGCCCTTGCCCGAGGGTTCGTCGGGGTCGCGTACCGGAATCACCGACGGCGTGGTCAGCGCATCCCAGAACGGCGATGCGATATAGTTCTGGCTCCAGGTGTGATAATATGTGAAATTCTCGCCTACAGTGAGAGCCTTGTATCTGGCATCGTTGTTGAAGCGAATGCTGTAGCGCTCGTACTCCGGGCCTTTCACCACACCGGTCTGGTCGAGGTAGCCGAAACCAAGCGCCATGTGTACATTCTCGCTGCCCTGGGTGTACATGGCGTTGTAGTCCTGGGTAAAACCGTTCTGATACACAGCCCTCTGCCAGTCGGTGTCTGGAAGTACGGTACCTGCCGCTATTCCATGTGCCGGCCATATCTCGCCGCTGTTTATATAAGCCTGTTCGTTATAGTACATGAATTCAGAGCCGCTCATCATCTTGATGGTTTTAGGCATCTGCTGCACCGACCAGTTGGCGGTTACATCAAGGGTGGGTTTTCCGGCCTTGCCTTTCTTTGTGGTGATAAGCACCACGCCGTTGGCGCCACGGGCACCGTAAATAGCGGCGGCAGAGGCGTCTTTGAGCACCTGCATGCTTTCAATCTCGTTCGGATTCAGGTCGTTGGCATCGTTTACAATCATGCCGTCGATTACATACAGCGGACCAACGCTCGAGAATGAACCCACACCACGGATTCGTATCGAGGCCACGCTTCCCGGCTGCGAGGAAGTAGCCACCGACACACCGCTCACCTGACCCTGCAGCATCGAAGCGATGTCGGTGGCAGGCTGTTTGCGGGCCTCATCCATGTCCACAACGGCAACAGAGCCGGTGAGGTCGGCCTTCTTCTGGGTACCGTAACCTATCACCACAAGCTGGTCGAGAGTCTCCGCCTGCTCATACAAGATTACGTTTATATTACTACGGCCGCCGACAGCTTCCTTGACAGCCTTGTAGCCTACATAAGAAAATTCCAGGGTGCCGTCAGAGGCAACCTTGATCTGATAAGCACCGTCGATATCGGTGACAGCAGCGGCAGAACCCGAAACATCGCGCACGGTCACTCCTATAAGAGGTTCGTGCGAACTGTCGGTCACTACACCGCTCACAGTCCGGAGATCGGCTGCCATGGCCGTTATACTCCAGACGATGCCCGTCAGGGCAAGAATTGTTCGCCAAAGGTAATGATTGGTTTTCACAACGGTAATTTTAATTGTTATTATTGATTTAGGTTTGTTTCACGGTATGTCGTACGAACTGAACTCCGCAGGTTCACGATGCAAAATTAGCCATCAACAGGCTCTTAATTATTGTAGAATAATTTCAAAAAGTGGTAATTATGTTCTTGATGCTATAAAACATATTCGCCATAAAACCTTTATTAATAAGATTTTATGGCGAATTGAGAATTATATTCCAATTAGTGGAACCCGATTGCACGATTCACTGTGCCCGTTTGCCGGCGATATACTCCTTAGGCGACACTCCAAATTGTTTCTGGAAACACTTGGTAAAGTAACCGGGCGATGAGAAGCCTACCATGTAGCATACCTCGCTCACACTGCTGTGCCCGTCGCCAAAAAGTTTGGCAGCCTGCTTCAGGCGCTCAAGCTTTATGTAATCGTTCGGATTAAGATTCAGAAGTCCTTTGATTTTGCGGTAAAATGTAGTGCGGCTGACACCAAGCGCCGATATAAGCTCATCCATGGCAAAGTCCGGATTATCGAAATTGGCCCTGATAGTATCATTGATTTTACGCAGGAATTCCTCATCAACCTTTGTAAGTCCTTTTCCCGGAGCAGCACCGATTGGCTGGTTCTCTATGCGGCGGCGCATGCGCTCGCGGTTCCGCAACAGTGTGCTGAGGTTCGCGAGCAGATACTCTATCGAGAATGGTTTCTCTATATATGCGTCCGCGCCGGCCTCAAGCCCCGAGAGTTTGTCTTCCATTCTTGTTCTGGCAGTAAGCAGCACAAACGGAATATGACTGAAATTGATGTCGCCCTTTACATGCCGGAGCAGCTCCAGTCCGTCGATACGCGGCATCATCAGGTCGCTCACTATTATATCCACATAACTGTCGGCAAGTATGTCGAGGGCCTCCTGACCATCGGAAGCCTTTATCACCTTATAATTATGCCCGATTAGTCTTCTTTCCAGAAAGCCTATCATCTCGGCATTGTCCTCTACGATAAGCACGGTAACAGAGTCCTCGTTTCGCTTTATCATATATTCCAGGTCCGATTCATCGTCCGCCCCTATGTCGGCGGTGCTGTCTGCCGGAAGCGTAAGCACGAAAATGTTCTCGCTGTCGTCCTCTGCCATTACAAGCGAGCCATCGTGCATCATTGCAAGCGAACGCGCATAGGCCAGGCCGATGCCGATTCCCGGAACACCCTGGTTGTTCTCAAGCCGCGAGAACTGAGCGAATATAGTTTCACGTTTTTCCGGCGAAACCACATCTCCGTCGTTGGCCATGCGCAGTATCACATTGCCGTTGCCGGTTTCAAGATGTAGCTTTATGTAGGAGCTGCCGTATTTTATGGCATTGGTAAAGAGGTTGCTAAGTATCTTGGTAACAGCCTCGGGATCAACTGTAGCCTCAACCGGACCCTCCGGCATGTCTACAATCAGTTGCCGTGAGTTCTCGTCGATTGTCGGACGGAAACGCACTATCAGCACTTCAATTATCGTTTTGATGTCGCAGCGTTCCTTGTGAATCTGGAATTTGCCGCTCTCCATTTTCCGGAAATCAAGCAACTGGTTGGCAAGAACAAGCAGACGGTCAACGTTGAGATTAATCACATCCAGATCGTCGCGAGCCTGCGGATCCTCCTTGAGCACGCTGCTGCGCATAAGTGTGTCGATTGGCGCCTTTATAAGTGTAAGAGGCGTACGTATTTCATGAGCCACATTGGTAAAGAAACGAATCTTGGAATCATATGCCTCACGCTCTTTCTCACGGCTATAGTCTTCCATCAGCCGTCTGTAGCCCTTGCGTTTGTTCTTCAGGTATATTCTTATAGCCGTTGTAACAAGCAGGCCTGCCAGCAATATATATACGGCGATTGCCCACACCGATTTATAAAAAGGCGTGGCGATGCTCAGCCGCAGGGCCAGCACCCCGTCGCCGGACCCATCGTGCTCTGCCCCGCCGTCAGGAGCCACGAGCAGACGGTAGTTTCCCGAGGGCAGATTCCAATAGCTTATCATCCCGTCGGAAAGGGTGGTGTAATGCCAGTCGTCTTCAAATCCGTCGAGTTTGTATTTCATCGGCTGGTCGGGAGGGCAGTCATAACACAGGTTCACCACGCGGAACGACAACGAGTTCTGGTCGCTCTCAAGCTTCAGCTCCTCGGTCATGAATATGCTTTTCTCCAACGGCGAACCTTCTGTTCCCGGCAGCACTTCCTCGCCATGCAGCCACATACGGGAAATGAACGGGCGCCAGCTGTGCGGAGTGAAATCATAACGGCGCGGATCAAAGCATACAAGTCCGTCGATAGTGCCGAGCCATATTTCACCGTTAGCGGTCTTCAGCGAGCTGCTATAGTTGAACTGATTGGTAGGCAGTCCGTCGGAGATTGAAAAACGGCTCATTTTCATGCTCTTGCCGTCGATACAGTAAAGACCATGGTTTGTCGTGAGCCAAAAACGTCCGAAATCATCTTCTATCACCTGGTACACAACACCCTGCAAACGGTCGACTCCCATATACGTGCGGTTGAACGTATTGCTTTTCCTGTCGTACACAGCAACACCGCTCTGAGTCATTACCCATATGTTTTTTCCCGAATCTTCATAAATGCCATATGTTTTATTGTCTGGCAGAGAACCGCTGTTGTCAGCGTCACAGGCAAAACTACACCATTTGCCGTCTATTGCCCTACGCATATACAGTCCCTGGCTGTAGGTCGCCGCCCACAGATTGCCGCCGCTGTCTTCCAATATATCGTATACGAATATATTCCTCAGTTCCATTATAGGCTCGAATGTATCGGAGCTGCGGTCGTATCGTTCCAGCCCCGACAAGGTGCCTACATATATCTCGCCGCCTACTGTACGAAGTATCGAGAACACATAGTCGCTTATAAGGCCGTTTTCCGGTCCGGTATAGTAATGCTTTATGCGTCCGCTTTCAACATCTATGGTTTTCAATCCTTTGCTGAAAGTTCCTACCCAGAGTCTGTCGCCATCGAAAGCGAGTCCGTGCACATTGTTGGCCCCGAGACCGACTACAGGCTCGAATCGCCCGCTGCGCGTATCAAGCCTGCATAGTCCGGCATCCTCAGTACCAACATATATCGACCCGTCCGGACTCTGACACAACTCCCTGACACGCTCGCCGAGTTCCCCGGCGCCGGAACGGCCACGGTAAAATTTGCGAAAATTAAGCCGTTCGGCCGACATATAGTCCACGCCGCCGAAATATGATCCGAGCCATATTCCGCCGTCACGGTCGGTGTATAGTGAATATATGGCATTGTCGGAGATGGAGTATCTGTCGTAACTGTCATGAGTCAGATGCTCAACAACCTTGTTTCTGCCTATGTCGTAGATATATACACCGCTCTCGCTTCCCAACCATATGCCGGAATCACATGCCATGATTTTGCGAAGATACGGCACCGTGCCGTCGACCTCGCGGAACACCTGCTCGCCTCTGAGGGTGAGCAGACTCACCCTGTGAAAACCCGATGCATCGGTCGACACATAAAGATTCCCGCCCACAACTGCCAGATCATTCACAATAGCTCTGGCAAGATACGGTCGGTCGACGCCATCGTGCACCCGGTGAAGAGTCTGCATGTTATCATCGCTGTAAAACAGTCCTGAGCCGAACAGGCCTATCCACATACGGCCATTACTGTCGTAGACAAGCGCGTTCACTTTTCCTACCGACATGTCGTTTTCCTTGCGGAGAAGCTCAAACCTGCCTTTCTCAGAGTCGAAGCGATATACACCGTCGTTGTCGGACGACACCACTATCCGGCCCTGCGGGTCAGTGGTTATCAGCGATACATATCCGGTAATGGGATGTCCGTCGAAGGTTCGCGCATCAAGGCGTTCAAGGCGTTCAAGTGTAGGATCGTAGACATAAATGCCGTCGTTGGCGCCTATCCACAACCGTCCGTCCGAGGCTTCATATATATCCGACACGAAATTACAGCCTCGCGGATTTCCGGCTGGTACAACACGCCTGAAGTTGATTCCGTCGTAGCGGTTCAATCCGTCCTGGGTTCCGAACCACATGAATCCGTAACTGTCCTGCAATATGCTGGTGACTGTGTTCTGCGAAAGTCCCTCACGGATGTCGTGATGATTGAAATAGTAATCGCATTTCACAGCACGGGCACCCGTCGGCAAAACAGCCGCGAGCGCCACAAGCAAAAACATTATTATAACTTTCGTTCTCATTTCCCTGTTGTTGGTCCGACTACTCTGAGTCTTCCGTCTTTGCCTATTTCAAGTTTGTCGACAAACACTACCCGCTCTCCCGGATTGTCTGTCATCCTGCCGTGATAAACGGTGTAGTAGGTCCCGTCGGTGTGCTTCACAACCATATTGTGCCCTGTGCCGAGAACCCGGCCTCCCGACGATGCATTCTCCTGAAGCACCGGATTATTGTCGGCCTTGACAAATGGTCCGAGCGGGCTGTGCGATGTGGCATATCCTACGGCATAGTTGCCGCCTCCGTAGAAATTGGCCGAATACATCATATAATAGGTATCGCCATGACGGAAAATATACGAGCCCTCGGTCCAGCGTCGGTTGGCCTCATGACGTGTAGCCGAACGGCTTTCCCATTCCGACTGGCGGTCGCCGGCCTTTGTAGGAGGCGCCAGAAGCAACACCGGCTCTCCGCAGATGCCGGAAAAGTCGGGTTTAAGCTCCACTCCGTACACCCAGCTTTCCTCTATATAGTCGTATATACCCTGACGGCGCAGTTCTTCGGCAATCTCACTTTCCACAGGATGCTTGTAGCAGCAACGCGAATAATAAAGATAAGCCTTGCCGGAGGCATCATCGAAATACACATTGGCATCGATTACCGGATAATCGATTTCGAACACTGGCCGGTTGTACAAATCGACAAACGGCCCGGCCGGTGTGTCGGACACCGCGACTCCGATTTTGAAATTTTCTTCCTCTGCGGTGGGATTGTTACGTGAGTTCGCACTGTAGAACATATAATATCTGCCATCGCGTTCATAAACCTCCGGAGCCCAGAAGCAATCCTGATTCCATTGTCCGGGCTGACCTCCCTTGTAAACCTGACCAAGCGGTTCCCACCCGCGCAATCCGTCGTACGATACATATGCCTCGAATCCATCGGAAAGCGATGTGCCGTACATGTAATAATTGCCGTCGGAGGCATGAAGCAGAAAGGGGTCGCCGAATTTGAGCGGAACCGGATTCGAGATATGAATACCGTCCGGCTCAACAGCGGCCGGACCTTGTGACGATACTGATGTAAGTGCGGACATAATCGCACACAGTGCTACGAGTTCTTTTTTCATGGACGAATTTAGATTATGCGGCATTCGCCGTTATTCATCGGCAAAGTTCGGAAATTTAAAGCGGTCGGCGAAGTATATTTGTTCCTTTTTCGAAGAATTTTGTCTCATCCGATGCTCTTGCAAACAAATATAAACCCGGACCATTCTGGCAAATTGTCAGAATATTCAGGCTTCATAGTCTCATTATACTTGCATATAGCTTAATATTTGCTCAAATTAATGTTAAATATAGTTAATCGATTTGGAGCAACTATTAATTTATCTATATTTGCAATTGGAATTAAAAAAATTTCTCTGTGGACACACCGAAACAACAGGCGTTCAAGCCTCGGACCACAGATTGCTTGTTCTGTCAGTATCCACCTAAAAAACCTCATTATCAAATGAAAAAAATTCTACTCCAGTCATTAGCACTGCTTGGCATGGGCCTTGTGACCCATAGCGCCACAGCAACTCCCGTGAAACGGATTGACATCGGCGAGGACACACCCACAAAAATCTATGCGGTAAGCGCAGGCAGCACAAAAGGCGTGTACACCCTCTCGACAGCCGATGCGAACACCGACAAAATCAGCGGTTCCACCTACATACAGTATTCATTCGACAATTCTGGCGGCACATTCGTGTCGAAAGAAAAACTCTACGGCACCAAGGCCACCGATGGTCTGGTGCCTCAGATCTATGCCATCACCGCCACTGCAGAAGGAGGCGAGGACGGCCCTTGGAGCCATACATTCTACAAATACGGATACACCGGATATATCATTGCCAAAGACATGACCTATGTTGCCGGCGAAGACAAGATATACGGCCTGTTCCGGACAAATCCTTACAACGACCTCTATCAATCGCTGGCCGTATACGATGGCGAAAAAGTAGAAGCCACTAAAATCGCCGACCTTGCCTCCACTTACACCGCCATAGCGGCAGACTCCAAAGGCGAGCTGTATGCAGTGAGCGGCAACTACGGCAAGCTTGTAAAAATCGACAAAACAAACGGTGCTGTAACAGAAATTGGCTCTCTGGGTGTGGTTATGCAAAGCACGCCTCAATCGGCCGCCATCGACCCGGCCACCGACAAAATGTACTGGGTTGCAGGCGCTAATGCATACAGCCCTCAGTCGATGTTCGAAGTCGATCTAACCACTGGTGCCGCCACCAAACTCTACGACTTCCCCATGGGAACCAAATTCCAGGCTCTCTGGATTCCCGCACCCGAAGCCGACAAGAACGCTCCCGGCGCACCTGAGAACCTCAGCGCACGGTTCACCGGCAACGGCAAAAACGTACAGATAAGCTTCACTGCACCCGACAAGACATTCAGCGGCAACACCCTTCAGGGCGAACTCGACTATACCGTGTATGTCGACGGTGTTGAAAACACCACCGGAAAAACAACTGCCGGAGCAGAAGAAAGCGTAACAGTGGAAATGGAAGAAGGCTCACACAAAGTGGATGTCGCATGCTCCAACGCAAAAGGCAAAGGCCAGTCGGCGTCAACAACCGTATACGCCGGATTCGACACTCCTGCCAACATTTCGGCTCTGACTCTTGACGTTGACGGAAACTCAGCCACAATAAGCTGGACAGCGCCCGAGGGCGTGAACGGCGGCCTGGTCGACGAGTCGAAACTCAGCTATACCGTTACCCGAAACCCCGGCAACGTGGAAGTTGCAAGCGGTCTGAAAGAATGCACCGTCACCGATGAGCTTCCCGATGACTTCTACACCGAGTACACATATACAGTTACCGTGAAATACGAAGGAGCCGACGACCAGAGTCTCACCACATCGGGAACAATGTACGGCAAACCCTACACCATACCTTACAGCCAGAACTTCGACGAAGTGACTTCGCTCGGACAAGCCGGATTCGCAATGCAGAACGGAGCCGCCAACAGCCCGGCATGGACTCTCGGCGAAGCCGATGGCAACAAATTCGCCGAAATC
>JAIDBM010000273.1 GCA_029056365.1 Muribaculaceae bacterium
GCCATGTATGGTCTCTCGGTATGGTTTCCGATGTTTCCGGAGTCTGTTTTTGTGTTGCTTTTTACTACTTTGCTTGCTCTGTTGTCTATTTTTTTGGTTGCAGCCGGTTTCTGACTATCTGACGATGCGGCTCTGACGGCGGTTTTTTCAGCCGGTGCCGAAGTCTGTATTCTTGGCGGTATGTCGGAGGTCTGGGCCTGTATGCCTGCCGCCGAGGCTGTCAGAAGCAATAATGTGGATATAAACTGATTCATTGTGTTCAGATTTCGAGTTCGGGCAATACATCTTCCAGAGTTGTCTGATAGCCGTTTTCAGTAACGATTGTCGCCTGTCCTTTGTAGCTGATGTTCACGTCGTCCTTGGTGCTGCGGATGAAGAACGAAGGCGCTCCTTCGGCTTTAAGGTTCACGCTGATCAGCCAGCCGCCGAATTTGATGCGTCCGTCGGCAAGAATCTCGGGATTTCGTGCCGGATGTTTCTGTGCATGTGTATTTATCAGAGTGGCGAAGCGGTATGTGCCGGCGGCCTCCGATGTGGCTGTGAAGTGCCAGTGGTTGGGGAATGGCTTGTAGTTGCCTTTGTCGTCGGCTCTCAGCCAGTTTACGGCTGGTTCTCTGAACTGGTCGGTGGTGTCGGCCTTCAGTGCCCCGGTTGAGAACAGATAAGCATCGGATGCTCCGCCTTTGTTCTTTGCGGTTACATGTACGAAACGGTTGTCGGAGGTGTCCAGATCCATGGGCTGTGCCACAGTGTGCAGCTGGTAGGTCCAGGTTATCGGCTGGTCGGCAACCAGTTCATCGTATATGAATATGCATCCGGTGTTACCGAGGCTAACTATATGGCGGCGGAATTTCTTTACATGATTCACAGAGTCCCATCCGTTTTCCGGCGAATATTCCAGGTCGGACTGTTGTCCGCGCTGTAGCCACAGAGGAGACACCACCGGGCCGTATGCGTTCGAGGCATCGCCGGCCACGTATCCGATTTTGTCGCTCATATAGTATCGTGGAATCCAGCCGTAGCCCTCGACTCCGATTTTCTGACCGCAGCCGTTGGCCAGTATCGTGTTGTGGCCAAGTGTGCCTCGGTGGCATATCATGGAGTGTTTGTCGGTAAATTCTATATGGTGGCCGGCGCTGTAGAACAGAGGTTTGCCGCCGAAGAATGTGTTGAAGGCATTCTGGTTCGCAAGCGCATGGCTGGTGGAGCCGTATGGCGAGGAGCGGAAACTCCACATGGCGTTGCCTCCGACACGATTCCAGTCGGTGCTCCACGATGCGAGTCCGGTCTGCGGGAATACATAGCCCGGAGCCAGAGAGGTAAGCCCGGGTCCTTCCGGCAGAGGTGATTCGCATTGCAGGCGGAACCATCCGAGGTCGCTTGGTTTGGCGAGCAGCGCTTTTTTCAGATACATCGAATCGGCTTTGAGTGTGCGGCGCACGAAGTCTGCCGCCTGGGTGTTGCCTTTTAGACGTGCCATTGCGTCAAGCTGCCCGATCCGGGCCGCGTTGGGGCGCTGGACGTTCTGGTGGCCGGAACCGTTGCCTCCCGATTTCGAGAAGGGGGGCTGCTGATAGATCATATACATGATGTTGCCGTCGTACCAGGGGTCGGCGAAGAAGTCGAATCCGGTAATGCGTCCGTAGAGATACGGAAGGTCGACCAGGGTTTTTGTATTCACGGTGAAGTACGAGTCGCCGTTATGCCATCCGCCGTCCTTGTTCAGTCCGGGAAAGCGGGCGAGCCAGAGATTGTAGCAGTAGTCGGCCCAGAGGTCGGCTTCAGGGAGCTCGTCAATCGTGGCCAGTGCCGCCATGGCGGTTATTCTCATGGTCATCTGCCAGATATGGTTTTCGGCGATATGGTTTTCAACATTGTTGTTGAAACGTGCATACATTTTTTCCCCGGTTTCCTTTACAGCCGCGAGCAGGGAGGCTTTCTGCTGTGAGTCGAGCAGGGAGTAGAACGAGTCGTAGGCCAGCGATGCCAGCGACAGCACGGTGCCGTCGTTGAAGTCGCCTTTCACATTTTTGTTGTGGAGCCAGCCGCACATAGTGGTTATGCGCTGTATGGCTTCATCGGCGTATTTTCTGTCTTTGGTCAGAAGATAGGCATATATCAGACCGGTGCAGTTTTTCTCTTCCGCATCGATAATGCGACGGCTTTCACGGGTGAGGTAGGAGTTGCGTTGCATTTCGTTGGTGAGTTTTTTAAGCCCGTCGGTACGGATGTCCTCGACGCGTTTCATCGGTTTTTCCAGTACTTTGTCGGCGAATTCGATATACCATTCGGCATCGGTTTTGCCTTTCGACCGGCTGATGAAGTTATCCCAGTCGTCGGCCTGGACGAGAATCCTCGGATGTGAGGACGGCAGTTTCGCTTTCAACTCGCTGTAGGATGGCGGACAGAATTTGTGGCCGTTGTCGGCAACGTTCACCGAATACACCTGGCTCCATTTGTCGGACCCGTCGGGCTGGATATATGAATATTGCCAGTACCATGTACCGTCGGCGAGGTCTTTGTCCGGATTGTACATGGGCCAGATTGTCTCTACGGTTGTTGTACCGGAGCTGAAGTCTTTTTTCTGCGAATAACGGAGTTTATATTTCAGCAGGGATTTGTCGATTTTCTTTACAGTGTGCTCGAAACCGTCAAGAGGTGCTCCTGTGCCGCGTGCTTCTACCGGCAGTGGCCATTGGAACGAAATTTTCCGGTCGTCAAGCACCGACCCGTCGGCAGGGAAAGGAGTGTCGCGGCTTTCGTGCATCAGACATACATCCGACAATGCTATGTTGGCGGATGTGTCGGCGCATATGTAAGCGTGCGATGCAAGCATGATTGCTGCGGCTGCTATAATTCTTTTTCTCATGATACTGATTGATTGTTGTTTTCTCTGCTGCAAAATTACAATGAATGCGTAGGTGAGGCGTTTTGAACTGTAGTTTAAGGTTGCAATATGGGCACCGGCGCTTTTGAATGCGTTGAATTCGCTTTTATTATTGTTGAAAAACATGTGTTTGCCGTATGCAAAATTAGTGATTTTTGCGAATAGATAAAGCTCATTTTATGCGGAATTTCAACGCAATGGCCTCTTGCGGGAGGTTATCGGGCAGGCGCACTGTAGTGAGTCCGTCGGCATCGGTGGTGTGGCTTATTTTGCGTCCGGTGGAGAGCAGGGTGATTTTCCCGGACGGAATATTGCCGTGCCAGCTGATTTTGGCCGGAAGGTTCTCCCCGTCGGGCAATGCGTATATGGCATAGATTGTCTTGCCGTCTTTCGATGCGGTGAACCATATGTTGCCGGAGTTGTATACTTCGGTTGGGCGGGTGTTGTATATGGACTCACCGTTTTTGTCGAGCCAGCGACCTATGTATGCCAGCCGGGTACGGGCCTGTTCCTCTATGGTGCCGTCGGGGCGCGGTCCCACGTCAAGCAGCAGATTGCCTCCTTTTGCCACAACTTCGGCAAGCAGGTTCACAAGCTGGCGCTCCGATTTGTATTTTGGTCTGGGTGTCCAACCCCATCGGTTGGTGATTGTAGTGTTTGTTTCCCACGGATAAGGCAATTGGCGGTCGGGAACTCGCATTTCGGGTGTGGTGTAATTTTCGTTGCGTCCGTGAACCGTGCGGTCTACGGCAATAAGGCCAGGTTGCAGGCTGCGTGCCATATCGACAATCGAGTCGATGTTTATGTCTTCTTTCGGCGCTCTTACCCAGCCGCCGTCGAGCCACAGTATATCAACACGTCCGTAGTCGCTCATGAGTTCTTTTATCTGGCCGGCGGTGTTTTTCTTGAACTGGGCCCACCAGCCGGGATGTTTGTCGATGTCATAGTTTACGCCACGGGTTGGGGTGGCAAGCTGACGGCTCCAGTAATATTGGTCGTGCCAGTCGGCTTTAGAGAAATAGGCTCCGATTTTGAACCCTTCGTTTCGGAAAGCATCGAACAGAGCTTTTGTGATGTTGGCGTTTGCATCATGTGCGAATGGCCCGGCTGTGACTTTGAAATCGGAGAATTCGGTATCGAACATGCAGAAGCCATCGTGATGTTTTGTTGTGAACACCATGTATTTTGTTCCGGCATCGCGCATCATGGCCGCCCATGCCTGAGGGTTGAAGTTTACAGGATTGAATTTTTCGGCCTGCCCCCAGTACCAGCGTTTGAAACCTTCGTAGTCGCAGCCCGGAAGAATATTCTGCCTGCGTGGCGTGAATTTCTCTTCGCTGCACAGAGGCCACGATTCACTTATGCCTTCTACCGAGTAGAGACCCCAGTGGAAGAAAATTCCGAATTTCAGGTCTTGCCATTGGTCCAGAGCCTGGAGTACGGCCGGATCGTCGGGGGGGGTGTACTCGGTGGATGCTGTATGTACGAATCCATCCGGGTCGGGGTCGTTCTGGACGGGGTAGGCGTTCACAGTTCCGAGCATGCCCAGGGCGAATGCTGCGATTATTTTCATTGCAGGGTAGTTCATGATATTTTTTTTGATTGCAAAGTAAATTATAAAGCACCATGCAGGCAATATGATACATGCCATTTAAAACGGGTGTGAACGCGATTTGAACAAAAATAAAGGAATTATGGAAAAACTACGGACTTGCGCCCGCTGCTTCGGCAGTGGATGCAAGTCCGATAATTATGGCATATTCGGTAACTATTCAGCGCATTTCGGTGTACTTGATTTTGTCCATGTCGCCGTAGTCGAGGTTTTCACCTCCCATGCCCCATATGAACATATAGTTCGAGGTGCCTGCGGCTGCGTGGATGCTCCATTCAGGTGCCATTACAGCCTGTTCGTTGAGCAGCCATATAAGCCGGTTTTCCTGTGGCTCGCCCATGAGGTGGCAAATTGCGTTGCCTTCGGGCACGTTGAAATAGAAGTAAGCCTCCACCCGGCGGTCGTGGGTGTGCGCGGGCATGGTGTTCCACACCGAACCGGGCATAAGTTCGGTAAGACCCATCTGAAGCTGACAAGGTCCTTCCTCAAGCACATTGTTGGTGATAAGCTGGTTGATGTACCTGTCGTTGCTTTCTTCAAGACTGCCGGCATGCATCCGGTTGGCTTTGATGGAGCCTTTGCGTCCGTCGATTGTAATCAGCTGTGTCTTGTAGGCTTTGTGGGCCGGAGTGGAATTGATGTAGAATTTGGCCGGATTGGCGGCGTCCTTGCTGCGGAATGTGACCTTTTTGTTGCCTCTTCCTACATAGAGGGCATCCTTGAAGTTCAGCTGATAGTCTTTGCCGTCGATATTTACTATGCCTTCACCGCCTATATTTATTACGCCAAGCTCGCGGCGTTCGAGAAAATACTCGGCTTTCAGAGGGTCGATTGTCTCAAGCTCTACTGTTTCCGATACCGGCACGACTCCGCCGAAAATCAGTCGGTCGTACATCGAGTAGGTAAGATTCACCACGTCAGGCTCCATGACCGTGGGCATAGTGAAACGGCTGCGGAGCTGACTGGTATCGTACGATTTCACATCATCGGGATGCGCGGCACGCATGATTGTATAGTTTGTTTTGGCGCCGAGCGGCAGAATGGCCGTTACGGCCATTGCCGCCAATATTAGTTTTTTCATTTTGCTGCTTTTGCGATATTGAGTGATTCTTTGCATTTTTCGCTGATATACTGCCAGTCAGCGGCCTCGACAATATGTTTGGGAAACAGTTTCGAACCCATTCCCACACAGTATACGCCGGCCTTGAACCAGGCTGTGAGATTTTCTTCGGAAGGTTCTACTCCGCCGGTTACCATGAGCTTGCTCCATGGCATGGGGGCCAGCAGGCCTTTTACGAATTTCGGGCCCAGGACATCGCCGGGGAACAGCTTGCACAGGTCGCATCCGGCTTCCTGTGCGAAGCCTACTTCGCTCACCGAACCGCATCCGGGAGTGTAGGCCACACCCCTGCGGTTGCACAGACGGGCGACTTCGGGGTTGAACAGCGGGCCGACCACAAAGCAGGCTCCGAGCTGGATATACAGCGCGGCTGTGGCGGGCTCAACCACCGAGCCTACGCCCATGGCCATTTCCGGGCATTCTTTCGCAGCGAATTTAACAATTTCGGAAAACACCTCATGGGCGAAATCGCCACGGTTTGTGAATTCGAAGGCCCTTATGCCTCCGTCGTAGCAGGCTTTTACCACCGCGCATGCTGTGGCGGCATCGCTGTGGTAGAACACCGGCACCACCGGGGCCTGCCCCATTTTGACAAGAACGGAAAGTTTATCGAATTTTGCCATTGTTTCAGGGTTTTATCGTTGAACGCGGCCATTGGCGTTTCCGGCGGCGAGAGCCTCGACTTCGCTTGCGCTCACCAGATTGAAGTCGCCGTTGATAGTGTGTTTGAGTGCTGAGGCCGCTACAGCGAATTCAAGCGCCTCGCCCTGGCTGGACTTGGTGAGAAGGCCATGGATAAGACCGCCCGAGAAGCTGTCGCCGCCGCCCACACGGTCGATGATCGGGTCGATGTCGTAGCGCTTGCTCTGGTAGAACTCCGAGCCATTGTAAATCATGGCTTTCCAGCCATTGTGTGTGGCGGAGTAGGATTCGCGCAGTGTCGATACCACATATTTGAACCCGAACTCTTTCATCATTGCCTGGAAGATTCCTTTATAGCCCTCGGCATCGGTATTACCGGACTCTACATCGGCATCGGGCCGGAAGCCGAGGCATAGTTCGGCGTCTTCCTCGTTGCCTATGCACACATCCACATATTTCATCAGCGGACGCATTATGCTTTGCGCTTTCTCGCTGGTCCATAGTTTTTTGCGGAAATTCAGGTCGACACTTACCGTAACGCCGTGGCGTTTGGCGGCCTCGCAGGCCAGACGTGTAAGTTCGGCGGCCCTGTCGCTGATGGCGGGGGTTATGCCGCTCCAATGGAACCAGTCGGCGCCTTCCATTATCGCATCGAAGTCGAAATCGTCGGGGAGGGCTTCGGCTATGGCGCTTCCGGCCCGGTCATAGATTACTTTCGACGGACGCATCGATGCGCCGGTTTCACAATAGTATATGCCCACACGCTGTCCGCCACGTGCTATATGACGTGTGTCCACACCATATCGGCGAAGTGCGTTCACTGCCGCCTGGCCTATCTCGTGTTCGGGAAGTTTGCTTACAAATAAGGCCTCATGGCCGTAGTTGGCGCAGCTTACAGCCACATTGGCCTCGCCTCCGCCCCATATCACGTCAAAGGCGTCGGTCTGGACAAAGCGCTTGCATCCGGCAGGCGAGAGACGAAGCATAATCTCGCCTAAAGTCACTATTTTACTCATTTATTCTGTTGTTTGTAATTGACTTGAAACCATGACTTTCTGGTTGCGTATGATCTGTACCCGGTTCCACCACATCAGGGCCATGGTGCCGCCTACAAGAATTGCGCAGCCTATCCACTTGAGGTTGTGCACGCACTGGAATATGAGCCAGCTGAGCGGCGATGCCGCAAAATCGAGACTTCCTCCTTCGAATCCCTGTGGAATCGCCACGGCGCTGTCGCCGGTGGCGGCATATACATCGTGGGCGGCAAGGGAGAACCATGGCGCTATGGCGGTGACCATGTACAGGCCGCCGGTAAGTACTATAAGTCCGATTATGAAAGTTTTCAGAACATTGCCTTTGGTATATGGCAGAATAAGCGGGAACACATAGAACATGCCGGCCAGCGATGCCAGAGGCAGGAACTGGTTGCCTGGCAGAATCACGGCGAGAAACAGTGTTACAGGTATCAGCAGCAATGACACCACCAGTGTGGCGGGATGCCCTATGACAAGAGCCGGACTCATGCCTATGTTCAGGCCTTCGGCTCCTTTGAAACGGCGGGCTATCATGCTGCGGGTGGCGTCGCTTATCGGTTTCAGACCTTCGATAAAGAGAACTGTAACGCGCGGTATGAGTTCCATTACCGCTCCCATTTTTATGCCCAGTCCGAGAATATACGGAATCTTGTCGATAAGCTCATGCCAGCTCACGCAGGTGAGGCAGCCGATGCCGATGCCTACTATGACACCTAAAAACAGAGGCTCGCCCATAAGGCCGAACTTCTTTTTCATGCCTTCGGCATCAATCTCAAGGGCGCCGATTCCGGGCACTTTATCAAGCGCCTTGTTTATGGCCCAGGCGAATGGAACGAATCCGGCGCAGAATGGCTGCGGCACTGAAATTCCCTCCATGTCTTTATAGAAAGTCTGGAATTTTTTTGCCGTGATGTCGGCCAGAATCAGCGTTATTATGTAGCAGATAATGGCGCCGAAGAAACCCCAGGCAAGCGAATCGCTGGCGAAATATATCACGGCTCCGATAAAGGCGAAATGCCAGTAGTTCCATAGGTCGATGTTTACTGTGCGTGTGGTTCTTGTGATGAGCATCAGTATGTTCACGGCCAGGCATACCGGGATAATAAACGCTCCTACGGCCGTGTTATAGGCCACTGCGGCAGCGGCAGGCCAGCCCATGTCGAACACTTTCAGCTGAAGGTCGTAGATATTCACCACTGTTTCAAGCGCCGGACCTAACGCCGAGGTAAGCAGGGCCGTGACAATCGACAGGCCTATGAATCCCACGCCTACCTTGAGACCCGATTTGAGGGCATCGCCGAAGCGTATTCCTATGCATAGACCGAGTACTGTGAAAATCACCGGCATCATTACTGCCGCTCCGAGGCCGATGATGTATGAGAAAACCTGTTCCATCACGATGGCTGTTTACCTATGTAGGCGAGAATTCCTCCGTCGACATACAGAATGTGGCCGTTGACGAAATCCGATGCCGATGAGGCAAGGAACACTGCCGGACCCATAAGGTCTTCGGGGGTACCCCATCGGCCGGCCGGAGTCTTGGATACGATAAACTGGTCGAACGGATGGCGGCTGCCGTCTGGCTGCCGTTCGCGTAGCGGCGCTGTCTGCGGTGTGGCTATGTAGCCCGGACCTATGCCGTTGCACTGGATGTTGGCCTCGCCGTATTCCGAGCAGATGTTGCGGGTGAGCATTTTCAAGCCGCCTTTGGCCGCCGCGTAGGCGCTCACGGTTTCGCGTCCGAGTTCGCTCATCATCGAGCAGATGTTTATGATTTTACCGTGTCCTTTGCGTATCATGCCGGGTATTACGGCTTTCGCGCAGATGAACGGTGCTATCAGGTCGACGTCCACTACCTTGCGGAAATCGTCCACAGCCATCTCTGTCATGGGAATACGCTTGATTATTCCCGCGTTGTTAACAAGAATGTCGACAGTGCCGATGTTCTTTTCAATGTCGGCCACCATGGCTTTTACGGCGTTTTCATCGGTAACATCGCACAGATAGCCTTTGGCGTCGATACCGGCTTCCCTGTAGTTGGCGATGCCGATTTCCATCGATTTTTCGGTGCTGCAGTTGTATACGATTCTGGCTCCGGCTTCATGCAGGGCTTTGGCTATTGCGAATCCGATGCCGTATACGCCACCGGTCACGAGGGCGATTTTGCCCTCAAGAGAGAACTGATTCATGGTTTATTCAGTGATTTTGTATGGTTTGTTTTTTCAGAGATTTCTGAGCAGTCGTACTGCATCGACATAGCGTTCGATTCCTTCGGCCACACGTTGGGCGTCCTGCATGGCATGTACGACCGTGGCCGGACGGTTGGTGACATCGCCTCCTGCGAAAAGGCCTTTGCGTGTGGTCATGCCGTAGGGTTCGTCGCGGGTGAGCACATATCCTTTTTCATCTATTTCAATGCCTTTGGACGTTGAAACAATGCGTGCCGCAGGCTGTGAGCCTACTGCCAGAATTACTTTGTCGGCCATTACTGTCTCGTCTTTTCCGTCGTGATTGATTATGATGCGGTCGAGCACGCCGTCGGTGTTGAGTATGCGGGATATCGACGACTCCCACCTGAATTTCACCCCTTCGCGTACGGCATCGTCGTATTCGGCCCGGAGTGCGCTCATCCGTTCAATCGTACGGTGGTAGACTATTGTGACTTCCGACGCACCCATTCGAAGTGCCGTCCGTGCCGCGTCCATGGCGGTGTTGCCGCAGCCCACCACAAACACTTTTTCGCCTTCGTTCACACGCACCTCGTCGCGACCTATCAGACCGGCATTATAGAGGCTTACACGGCGCAGGAACCATATGGCCTGACGTACGCCCGGAAGGTTGCAACCCGGAATGTCGAGTCTTTTGGGTTTTCCGGCGCCGGTGCCCATGAACACGGCGTCGAAACCCTGGTCGAAAAGCTGGTCGACCGTAAGGTCCTGACCGATGCATACCCCCAGATGAAACACCACTCCGAGCTGTTCGATTTTTCGTATTTCGTTGCGTACCACATCTTTCGGCAGTCGGTATTCCGGAATGCCGAACATGAGCACACCTCCCGGTTCGGGTTCCATTTCGAAGATTTCAACGGCAAAGCCTTTCCGCGCGAGTATACCGGCGATTGTAAGTCCGGCCGGACCGCTGCCTATGACAGCCACGCGGCCACGGTCTTTGGCGGGTATACGTTCCTGCGTGAGGCGCATCTCGCTGTCGAAGTCGGCAATAAAGCGTTCGAGTTTGCCTATGTCGATATGCTTTCCTTTTTTGCCGAGCACGCAGTTGCCTTCGCACTGGCGTTCATGGGCGCATACGCGGCCGCATACAGCGGGCAGATTGCTTTTGTTGTTTATGATGGCCATGGCGTTGCCCATGTTTCCCATCGAGAGTTCGTGTATCCATTCGGGTATGTCGTTCGATATGGGGCACCCTTTTTTGCATTGGGGTACTTTGCAGTGCAGGCATCGCTTTGCCTCGGCAACCGCTTCGGCCATGGTGAATTTATTATCTTGAGTGTTCATGATTGTCGTAATTTAGTACGCAAAGTTACAAAAACTGTTTGAATCGAAGGGGAACGAATCAGCCCAAAACAGGGTGCAAATCGTCGGATGAACGGCTGTGGTTCTGTCGTTCGCACGACGAATCAGAATAAAACGCCATGCAACGGATTCATGCGTGGCATTACCGTGGGGCGTGCGTAGGGCGTGCAGTTTCCTTGTTTCAGCTGCAAAATTACAGATAAAGAAACCTATGGGCGTACAGACGTGTGGAAACATGGGTTCAACTCTTTCGAATATGTTTAAAATGCTTTTAATTATGTGTCAAAGTGTTGTTTTGTAGTGTGTTGTCTATTGGATGTGAGCCGGCTAATTTCTAAATTTGCACTGTGATTTCGAACTTTTCCAAAATCTATTATCATAATGAAAAAAAACTTCATTCTTTTCATCACATTGTTCGCCTGTTGGGTTTCAGCCGTGGCTCAGGTAACCATAGAGGGCGATGACACGGAGTACACCGACTTCTATGCCGCTTTCATGAGCATCGATTCTTCAGAGCCGGTGACAATGACTCTGCATTCCGATATGACCACCAGGGGCGCACTCAACCCGGCGCAGGGCGGAGTGCTCCGGAATGTGACAGTGACATCGGAGGAAGGCCATAACTTCAGACTCAGCAGAACCGGCAACAGATTTCTTGCACAGGTGAATACCGCCGGGTCGTCGCTCGCATTCCGGAATGTCACACTTTCGCAGACCGCTGCTGTGGGAGCGGCTACAAATCCGGCTGTCGAGGTGTCGGGAAAGCTTGTTCTTGAAAACGTGACTCTTGACGGACTGGTGAATTCCGGCGGTGCGATTATAAACACACGCAATTCCGACAATACCGAGCTGCAGCTTATTGATGTTGCGGCCAGGGATTGTGTCACAGCTGCTGAAAGTGCTGTCGTTGCTGTAGCTTCCGACAACGTTACTGTCAGCGGCGACTGCAGCCTGTCGGTATATGTAACTGCCGGTAAGTCGTTTGAACTGAAGAATCCCGCCATTGCCACTCCGTTGACTCTCGTATTCGATCCGAAGGCCGCTGTTGGCAAGACTATCGTGAGAGGTACTTCTGAACCGGCCTATTTCGATGTGAATCCGGTGATACCTGCTCCGGTGTATTATGCGCTGCAGCCTGATGCCGACAATAACGCTCTGGTTCTTATCGAACCTGCAATCTATAATCTCAGCCAGTGTAAAAACTACGAGGAATCGAAATTTGTGACCGCTCTGGCAGAGGCCGTGGACGGAGACCGTATAATAATATATAAGAATCTGTCGCTCAGCGGAACCAATAATGTTGTGTCGGCGAGCAATGTACATGTAAGCGGATTTGATCCTTCTGTTACAGTAAACACTTTCAATACCAAAACATTGGTGCAGCTGAATGCGGTTGATCTGAATTTCACACTGTCGTCGCTTACTCTCGACGGCGGTGACAGCGAACGCCAGCATGCTTTGCTTATGGCAAGCAACGGAAACGGCAGGCTCGAAATCAGAAATGTAACATTCCGGAACTATGACCTTGTAGGCGGTGTGAACTGCAACGGACTTATACAGACCCGTGGCACCGGAGGTGTGTGTCTGTCGGATGTGAAATTCGAAAATTGCAGGGTAGGCGGCGATGCCAGAGACCTGGTATATTTCGGAAAAGTAAATTGTGCGGTTTCGGGAAATAACACCGGACTCTCGGTATACGTCGAGAAAGATGTAGCGTTCAATGCCGCCGATTTGCACACCACGCCTATAACCGTGACTTTGGCCGGTGATTACCCCGTGGGCAGGGCATTCGCTACAGGCAACGATGACAATACGCTCTTTGTAGATAGCCGGGGCATCTGTTATTCGGCGATATATGGGGCCGACAATGAGTTCGTAGGCATAGGAGTATTGCCGGTGCAGAAGCCGGAACTGTATCAGTATTTCTGGAACGGGACCGCCGACGGATTCCTTCTTCCGCTCTCTGAGGAGACTGTTCTTAAGGTTCCTGCCGACAAACTGAAGGCCCGTGATTTCCGCGACGATTTTATGGTATGGGTAAAAATAAAGTGTGGCAGTGAAGGTACGATAGTTTACCGCTATACCGACTATTCGACATTCGACTATGAAGCGGAACTGGCTGGCTCGCCTGCGCTCAACGGCATATGGGAAGCTTACGAACCTGGTGGCCTGCTGATGATATCACGTTATGACGGCCGGTTGCAAATAGGTCTTGTGCCGTTGACGACCGTGGAGTACTCAGCGGAGTCTGATGCAGAACTCACCCCCGACCCTGCGACAGTGACAGATTTCAAAATTGAAGACGGGCTTATGGAGACAATAATAACAGGCATAGACAATGTGCAGGCCCATGACTGCGGATCAACTATCGAGTATTATAATTTGCATGGAATTAAAGTTGATAAAGATTCCCTTGTGCCCGGCGTGTATATCTGCCGCCGTGGCCGGGTGATAACCGGTAAGATTCTCGTGAGATAGTCGGCCGGAGGCCAGTTGCAATCGCGGGGCGCCATTACTCTGAGGCGCCCCGCATTCGATTTGTACGTATTTGGAAGTAAAAAATACGAAAACAAACCTCTGCCATGTAAATTTCCGCTAATTTTGCGTTACAGAATCCTTAAAAGAAACAACCGATGAAAAAAACAGCCCTTATTATACCGTTTCTGGTATTTACCGCATGTGCCGGTGACAACGGCAGCGGCAGTGTTGACGATGGTTCATGCGCCTGGATTGACTCTGCGGCAAACTCAGCGGCCGTTCAGCTGGCTATGACAGCCGGAGCTATAGAAGGCGACAGCCTTTTTCCGCGCTCGCTGCATACCGACTATTCTCTGGAACAGCTCGAGCAGCAGCTTGAGATTCCGGTAAGCGAATTCAAAGATGAGATAGTGCTGATGCAGCATCCCGAAACAAATCGGTACCGTACTCCGATGATGGTGAAGTACAACGACTGGACAAGCGGCTTTTTCCCGGGCAGCCTGTGGTATGCCTATGAACTTACCGGAAAGCCTGAACTCATGGAGCAGGCCGCGAGGTTCACCAACATGGTGTTCCCGGTATCATATATGACCGATACGCATGACCTGGGTTTTATGGTTGGCTGCAGTTATGGAAATGCCTATCGTCTGGCGCCGTCCGATTCAATAAAGGAAATCGTTGTGCGCACTGCCGACAATCTCGCCGGGCGCTTCGATGCCACCAAGGGTGTTATACGGTCGTGGGATTTCGGTCCGTGGAATTATCCGGTGATTATCGACAACATGATGAACCTCCGGCTGCTGTTCGACGCATACCGTATAACCGGCGATAAACGTTATGCCCAAACAGCCATGACGCATGCCAACACCACTATGGCAAATCATTTCAGGCCCGACTACACCTGCTATCATGTGGTGAGCTACGATAACAGCGGACGAGCGGAACGAAAGCAGACATTCCAGGGCAAAAACGATGACTCGGCTTGGGCGCGTGGTCAGGCATGGGCTTTGTACGGCTATAGCGAAATCGCACGTGAGACAGGCGACACCGCCTACCGGAACCATGCTGTAAGAATCGCCGACATGTTTATCGACCGGAACACAGCTCCTGACCGCATTCCTTACTGGGATCTGGATGCTCCGGTGCTTGAAGCTACACCCCGCGATGCATCGGCTGCCGCAGTGGTGGCCAGCGGAATGCTTGACCTTGGCAGTCAGCTCGGAGAGGACGGACGCAGGTACATTGATTACGCGGCAGAGATTCTTCGTACGCTCGCATCGGCCGACTATATGGCGCGTCCGGGCGGTAACGGCGGTTTCGTGCTCATGCATTCCACCGGTTCTCTGCCGCATGGCTCTGAAATAGATACTCCGCTGAATTACGCCGACTATTATTTCCTCGAGGGCCTTGTACGTTATAAGCGTATACTCGGCGGTCTTGAACCGGTTGAGGTTGCGTTCCGGTAGGTCAGGAGTTCTCTGATGCCGGCGGCATGTCGGTTACAAATCCGCCGCACGACTCTATATGGCTGATCAGGCGTGAGAACACTGCGTTGCGGCGCAGCAGAATCGAGTCACCGGTCATAATCATGTACTCGCGGGCGCGTGTCAGTGCCACATTGAGTTTGCGGTCGATGATCATGCCGTCGGTGTCTTCGAACACGTGGCTTGTAAGGAATTGCAGCTGATAGTACTTGCGCACGGTAAATCCGTAGATTATATATTTGCGCTGGCTGCCCTGATAGCGTTCAACGGTATCGATGCAGATGTCGTTGAGTCCGGGTATGCCGCAGGCCGCGAGTTCGCTGCGTATGGCCGCAATCTGGTTGCGGTAGGGAACTATTACGCCAACAGTGTCGGCGGCATCGAATTCGCTGCCTTCCTTACGGTATATTTCCTGTATGATTGCTCCTATAAGGCGTGCTTCCGAGTGGTTGACTTTGTCGGCGAGGCCGGTATCGGTGTCGTGAACATCGAAAAACAGCATACGGTGGCTGTCGATCAGACGGCGCAGGACGGTAGCGTCCGCCGGACTGTCGGCAAGTTCTGCGGTCTGATGAGGCAGGGGAACCTCGCGCAGCTTGTCGGAATAGAAATTCCGGCTGGCGAATGCGGCTATGCTGCGGTGCATGCGTCCCTGTGTGGTAAGCATGTGGCATACCGTGGGATCGGACGAGTACCTTACAGCCAGTCGTTCGAACAGCGACAGACGGCAGTCGTGCAGTCCGATTTCGTGCAGACATTCTTCGTCTACCGCCGATTCGCCGGGTGTCTGCTGGACTATTGCCGGCAGTTGCTTGTGGTCGCCTATGAGCACAAAGCGGGAAATGGCATCGGCTCCCGATGCAGTCCGGGCCGACAGTATGCCCAGCAGCTGAGGCTCGAGAATCTGCGATGCCTCGTCGATTACTCCGAGCGAGAATTGCTTGAGTCTGAAAAGGGCAGGGTTTGCGTTCAGGGCGGTTGTGGTGGCCACAAATACACGATGACGATTTATTTCAGCGGCAAGTTCCGAGGCTTTGGAAATGTTACGCACCTTGCTGGAAAGCAGATAGGGACGTGACGGTGGAGCGCACGACATATCGTTGCCGAGCCTTATGAATTCAATGCTTTTTTCAATCAGCTTTGTGCATATCTCATCTACGGCACGGTTTGTATAGGCCATGATGATGATGCTGCTATCCGGATGGCGAAGCTCTTCCTGACCTGTAGTCAGCATGCCGT
>JAIDBM010000274.1 GCA_029056365.1 Muribaculaceae bacterium
GCGAAAAACGGGACTCGAACCCGCGACCCCAACCTTGGCAAGGTTGTGCTCTACCAACTGAGCTATTTTCGCGTTGGTGATACGCGTTTTTCGCGTTTGCGATGCAAAGTTAGGCATTATTTTTGGTTTGGCCAAATTTTTTAGCGGTTTTTTTTATGTTTTTTATTGCTTTCTGAGTATTTGGCTGATTGTTAGATGTTTATAAAATCGGGCTTAAAAGTCGTACAGCCGATTCGGCCAGCTTGCGGTGCCATGGACGTCGGCGCCAGTCCGAGGGAAGTATTCGTGTGCTGAGTCGGAGGTCGTCCATGAAAATTGCGGCGAGCCGTGCGTTCAGTTCTTTCGAGAACATGAATGCATTTGCCTCGAAGTTGTGTTCGAAGCTGCGGAAGTCGAAATTCGTGCTTCCTACGGTTGAGATTTCATCGTCGATCACAATCATTTTCGAGTGGAGCATTCCGGCTTCGTAATAGTAGATTTTAATACCGGATTTGAGGCACTCGTCGATATACGACGCGGATGCAAGGGTGAGCATGTGCGAGTCGCTGTGGCGGGGCAGAAGCAGTCGTACGTCGACATGGGCGAGGGCTGCGGTCTGCAAGGCCTTCAGCAGGGCCTCGGTAGGCAGGAAATACGGAGTCTGGATGTATACGCGCCGTGTGGCGGTTGCAATGGCTTTGTGGAATGCCAGGGCAATGTTTCGCCATTGCGAGGTGGGGCCGGCTGTTATAATCTGCAGTCCCACGTTGCCGTCGGCCGGTGCTTTGGTGTCGACGGTTTCTTCTATAAGAGGCTGCCCCATGAAATTCCAGTCGATGGCGAATGAGAATTGCAGGCCCACGACTGCCGGCCCGGTAATTCTCAGGTGAGTGTCGCGCCACCGGTCGAATTTGCCGCCTGTGATATATCTGTCGGCTATGTTCATGCCTCCGATGTATCCGGTTTTGCCATCGATTATAACGATTTTGCGATGGTTTCGCCAGTTTATGCGTGTACCGAGCTGGGGGAATGTGACTTTGAAAAACGGATATGCCTGTATGCCTTCGCGTTTCATTTCGTTGAAGAAGCGCGACTTGGTGCTGAACGAGCCTACATGGTCGTATACCACGCGCACGGTAACACCGGCGCGTGCGCGGTCGATGAGAATGTCGCGAATCAGATGCCCGGTGGCATCGTCGTCGAATATGTAGTATTGCAGGTTTATATAGTGCCGGGCTTTGCGCAGGTCGTTGATAAGGCTTTCGAATTTGCTTCGACCGTCGGTGAATATCTCTACTTTGTTGTCGGGGAAGTAGTGTGCGCCTGTGAGCGAGCGCCCGAGGGCTATCTGTTGGCGGGAGGCCTGAGTAAGGTCGAGCGATTTTATGTCGGTGTTGGGTATTCGTTGCCTGCTTTTGAGTTTACGCCGGTTACGGCGCGAAATCATGCGCGTGTTCTTGAAGCTTCGTCCGAAGAAAATATATAGAACTATTCCGACAACGGGAAGCAACAAGAGCACCGTGACCCAGGCCAGTGATTTGAGCGGATTCCGGTTTTCGGAAACCACTACCAGTATGATTCCTATGGTGGTGAGTCCGTATAGAATCATGATGGTTGAGTATGCCCAGCCCATGAAACTGCTATTTATGAAAAGCTCAAGCATGAATGCAAGTTAGTAATTTTGCACGGATAATTAGTGTGTGCCGGTGTTAAATAATGTTATCGGTGGAGTGTGTATATAAAGAAAGCTCCGGCCGAGGCCGGAGCTTTCTTTATATACACATTTGTGGGTGTTTATGCTTCTTCTGCAATAACTTCGAAGGGGATTTCTGCCTTGACTTCCTTGTGGAGGTTGATAATGGCGGTGTAGTTTCCTACTTCCTTCACTGACTGTTCGATTACGATGAGCTTGCGGTCGATGTTATGGCCGAGTTTTGCAAGTTCTTCGGAGATCTGTATTGCGTTTACGCTGCCGAAGATGGTGCCGGTAGAGCTGACTTTGGTAG
>JAIDBM010000275.1 GCA_029056365.1 Muribaculaceae bacterium
GTATGGAACTGAAGCCGATGGCTATATCAACTACATGAAGGGTGCCAACATCGCCGGCTTCATGAAGGTTGCCGATGCCATGATGGGCCAGGGCATTTACTAATAGCCTGTAAAACATTTTACCCGAGGCGGCTTCTTACTGAAGCCGCCTTTTTTTTGCAAGTACCGGACAACGAAAATTTACGCCATGTTGTTTAAATATTTTTAATGATTCACCACATTATTTCAGTGTAAAATAACTCTAAAAAATTTTGATAATTCAAAATGGCTGCTTATCTTTGCATTATGAAATCAGTGACATCTTGCTTACCTTAAAATCGAGACTAAATGTCTGTCATTACCATCGAAAAACAACAATGCATCGGTCGTTGATGTGTGTGTGAATACATGATTGACTATTATCAGCAACTTCGGAAAAAATTATGAATTTTAGACCGAACGTTAATTACAGCTACAGACCGACAGCAAAACGGGGCCGCTCAGAACAGAGCGCCCCGTGTTTTTTTTCGGATTCTCCTATACGACCATCAGTCACAGTCGCTACGCACGTAATGATGCGAGGCCTTGCACTCATGAATTCCATTATCCACTATTATATGTCGGCCTGCCATCCCGGCAATGGCAGTCATATCATGAGACACAAGCACTATGGTAGTTGTTCGTGCGACATCCGCCAGGATATCATACAACTGCTGTTCGAAACGTTTGTCGATGTAGCTCAGGGGTTCGTCAAGCACAAGGAGGTATGGGTCGGAAATCAGGGCTCGTCCGAGAAGCGCACGCTGCAGCTGCCCACCGGAAAGCTGTCCTATACAGTTCGACGAGTGACTCACCAGGCCGACAGTATGCAACATTGTATCGACCTTTTCATCGGCATCATGCGATGAAATATCACGCCCGAGCAACCCCGAAGCCACCACCTCCCTCACTGTAATCGGAAAATGGCTGTCGATCATGTTTTTCTGAGGCAGATAGCCTATTGTTCCGGCTTTCAGCAGCGGAGCATATACAACTTTACCGGACGACGGTTTTAGAAGCTTCAGCATTATTCTGAGCAAGGTAGTCTTGCCTCCGCCGTTAGGCCCGGTCACGGCCATAAAGTCGCCACGGCATACATCAAGATTCACATCCGACAGAATACGGCGGTCGCGCCAATGCATCGAAACATGCTGCAGACTCACAATAGGCTGCGGCGCTTTGTTATTTTCTGACAAGTTCATCTGTAATAAGATTCATTTGGTCGAACCAGTCGTACGACAGAGGATCGTGGGATAATCCCATGAACCGCGCCCCCCAGCCAGGGCTGGTGGGGGTTTGCCGGGTTGTGGTTGAAAAAAA
>JAIDBM010000276.1 GCA_029056365.1 Muribaculaceae bacterium
GGGGACAGAACGGTTCGCTTGCAGCTCTTGGCGGATATCCTTACAGCACCGACATGGCACTGAGCGGTTTCTATCCGCTTGTACCCGGCAACAACTATACCAGCGCTGTATCGCCGTCGACTATGGGTAATAATAAACTGAAATGGGAAACATCAGAGCAGATCAACGTGGGTCTTGACTTACGCTTCCTGCGCAACCGCCTCGGTGTGGTTGTCGACTGGTTCGACAAGAAAACCAAGGACCTGCTGGTAAACGGCACAGTTCCCTCACTGATTATAGGCGGCACCACATCGCCGATGAACGCCGGAAACGTAAGCAACCGGGGCTGGGAAGTAGAACTGTCGTGGCGCGATGTGGCAGGTGATTTCCGTTACAGCGCCACACTCAATCTTGCCACGCTCAAGAACAAGGTCACCTATCTCGACCCCTCCATCAACCGTATAGGCGGAACAAACTTCCACACTTCAACCATCACATATTTCGAACAGGGCTATCCGGTGTATTACTTCCGGGGATACAAGTTCGCCGGCCTTGACGAAGGCGGCAATCCCACCTTCGAGGACCTGGACGGCAGCGGAAAGCTCGACGACGGCGACCTCGCCTATATCGGCGACGCGATTCCGGACATCACCTATGGCCTCACTCTCAACCTCGGCTGGAAAGGCCTCGACCTGACAGTGTTCGGAACCGGAGCCGCAGGCAACAAGGTGTTCAACTGCATCAACCGCGCAGACTTCCCGCAGGTGAACAAACTCAAGGAAGTGTTCTACGACAACCGATGGACTGCCTACAACCGCGCAGGCACAGTGCCTCGCGCCGGAGCGCAGGACATGGATAAATATCAGATATCCGATGCGCTTGTATACGATGGCTCGTATTTCAAAATAAAGCAGATACAGCTTGGCTATACCCTGCCGCAGGACATCACCAGACGTTTCTATGTAAGCAACCTGCGGGTATACGGCTCGCTCGACGACTTCTTCTGCTTCACCGGATATCCCGGCTTCGACCCCGAAGTGGCTGTCAATGCAACCTCAGGCATGGGCATCGACAAGGGCTCGTATCCGTCGTCGAAAAAAGTAGTTATCGGATTCAACATCACATTCTAATCTGTCAGCAACATGAATCTCAAACATATCATACCGGCTCTGTTGGCCGGCGCGGCTCTGCTCTTTTCGTCGTGTGAGGACGGCCTTGATATTCCAAAACACGGCAACATGGGCGGTCAGGAAGACTTTTACAAGACCGATGCCGACGCAGAGCAGGCCGTGGCCTCGATGTACACAAGCCTCAATGGCGCTTACTACAACTGGTTCTTTGTAAAAAACCTCCTTGCCGATGACCTGTGGACCGGAGGCGGCTCGCGCGGCGACAACTCCGACATGGAACGGCTCAACGAATACACCTTCGATACCGACCACGGCATGATTGCCGGCGTGTACAGCAGCATGTACAATATCATATATAAGGCAAACCTAATCATCGAAAAAGTAGAACCCGATACCCCTGTAAAGGCTCAGGCTGTTGCAGAGGCATACTTCTTCCGTGGCTGGGCTCATTTTGAGCTTACTTCGCTTTGGGGTACAGCGCCTGTGGTCGACCACCTGCTGCAACCCGATGAATATCATCAGTCGAACAGCACCACCGAAGAACTCTGGGCTCAGACCGAAAGCGACTTCCGTATGGCTCTCAACAGCAATGCGTTGATATCAAAGAGCGATGTGAATGATGCAGCCGCTACCATCCGTGTAACACCCGAGGTTGCCCGGGCCATGCTTGGAAAGACATTGCTTTTCGAAGGCAAATATGCCGAAGCTGCCAAAGAGCTCGATGCTGTAATAAACTCGGGCAAATACGACTTGTACCGGGGTGATCTCGACAAACTGCATCATGCAGTAGCCAACGGCTGCTGCGAGGCTATGATTGAGACACAACGGCGCAATGACCCCGAACATACATGGGACGTTATGTCAATGGAATATCTGATGATGGGCTGGCGTACAGCGCTGCTTAATCTCGGAGGTCTCAACGACTTTATAGCCAACGGCACCTATGGCTTTATGAACCCCCGTAAGAGCCTCTATGATGCATTTGCGGCTGAAGAAGGAGCCGACGGATACCGTCTCAAAGCTACAATGCGCACCTACGAAGACCTCAGCAACGAATATGGCCTTTCGCTGGTATCGGGCGAACGTCTGGTGGGACATGAAGGCATTTTCAACTGGAAGAACCGCGCCCTTAAAGAGGATTGCATTATGGATGCATCTTATTTCCAGGGATTCCAGTATATAAATCGCCGAATCATGCGATATGCCGAAGTGTTGCTTCTTGCCGCCGAGGCACATGCTATGTCCGGCGGCTCAAAAGCTACCGAGTATGTCAATAAGATTCGCGAACGCGCTCGTCTTCAACCGCTGGCAAACGTAACAATGGAAGATATCAAGAACGAAAAACGTCTTGAACTTTGCCTTGAAAGTGTCCGTTTCCAGGACCTCGTTCGCTGGGGTGATGCCGAGCGTGTATTGGGCGAGCAGGGCAAACAAGTGCCGGCACTCAAATCCGACGGTATCGACAATGCGGCATTCACCAATTCCAGCTACGGATTCAAGAGCAAACACAAGCTTCTGCCAATACCCCGTAAGGAAATTGAGCTGAATAAAAACATGAAGCAGAATCCCGAATGGTAACAATTTGAAAAGTAATGAACATGAAAAAGATATTTAAGGCGCTGCTGCTTCCGGCATTTGCAATACTCGGAGCCTGCAGCAATGATGTAGTCGACGATTTGTCCGGAACTTACGACGACGTCTGCCGCATCAATCTAACAACAGAGAAAACCTTGCCCACCGACAAACTGGCAAAGGGCGTGAAGCGTCTCAACATGGAATTTACCGGTGACGACGGTTCGACAGTTGCTCTGGGCGTATTCTCTACCGAATGGACGCTACAACCGGGCGACTACACTCCGGCTCAGAATCCTGATGCACCCAAAGCAATGCAATACACCGCACTGGTCAAAACTGCGGCACAAGAGGCTCAATTGACAGCAGGTACGTTGGAAGTGAACAAGTTCGATGACCTTTATATCATCACCGGCCTCTTCACCGATAATGCTGCCAAGCGATATGTGCTGAATTTCCGGGGGGCCATCGATTTTGAAATCGGTGTCGACGACCCGGAACCCAGCGGATACACAGTCACCCTGAAAACCGACCCTGTGGCCATCACCGACTATTCCACATGGCAGACAGTGATAGTGCCCGGTGTGAACAAGTACACTCTGTCGGTTTCCGACCCTGCCGGTGAGAGCGTTGCTTTCTTCGAAGCCATCAACACCGAAAACCTGACAATGGACGGCCTGATGCGCACTTACAAAATTCAAGGCTCTCCGGCCGAACCGGGGCTCATCGACAACGGTTGGCTCGTGCCTGAATACGGCATGGCCGGTGGCGCCTTTGTAGTTGAAAATGGTGAAAAGCGTTACATTACCGAGGGCAACATCGAGTTCTCATCTGTGAAGGGCATTACCGGTGAAACTCTGTACAATTTCAGCGGCTCGGAGCTGTCGTATATCACCACGGAAGGTGGCTCAGGCAAAACTTCGTTCAACATACGCTTTGTATCGTTCCTGCAAAAAAGCGGTACAGAACTGCTCGACCAGTCGTTGAACAGCGCAGTCCTTGGCCGAGAGGTCAAATATTCCGTGCTTCTCCCCGAGGGATATGACCCGGCGCAGAAATACCCTATTCTTTACATGCTCCACGGCGCTCAAAGCAACCAAAGCGATTGGTTCAATCTCGGAGGCCTTGCCTACCACACCGGCAATGCCGACAACAAGATGATACTGGTTTCGGCACAGGCTTCGTTCGAGGGGCAGGAAAGTTTCTATGTCAACAACTACCAGGGCAACGGCTACGACTACGAGAAGTTCTACATCGAGGAATTCATGCCTTTCATTGAGCGGACGTATAGTTTCAACGGTGTCCGTGGAATCGCGGGTCTGTCGATGGGTGGCTTCGGCACACTTTATTACGGCATCAAATATTCGGAACTCTTCTGCGGCATGTATGCCTGTTCGCCGGCCATGAGCGACGGCCAAAGTGTGAATATCGGCGATATGCTCCAGACTCCAGGTATCAAACCGTTTACTGTTGAAATTGGCACAGAGGATTTCCTCTACGACAGCGTAAAATGGCTCAAAGACGTAGCTCCCTATCTGCCGATGATGACCTACATCGAGCGACCCGGTGCCCACGACTGGCCTTTCTGGAGTGCCTGTGCACCAAAAATAGTAAAATTCTTCGACGAACGTTTTTCTAATTGAATAATTGAACCGATATACTGATTTATGAAAAAATTATTATCATTAGCTTCCTATGCACTGCTTGCCCTTTGCGCCAATGCACAGCAGGCTCTTTGGGGCGCTCCCCAGATTGTATCGCCTCAGATAAACGATGACAAAACTGTAACTTTCCGTCTTGCAGCACCCAACGCAAAAGAAGTGAAAGTGACGGGCGACTTCCTGCCTACACAGAAAATCAATACTCCCTTCGGCGAATTCGATGGCCCCGGCACGGCTGACCTTGTTCAGAAAGATGGTGTATGGGAGTGGACTACCCCCGCGGCTCTTGCACCGGAGCTTTACAGCTACACCTTCCTTGTGGATGGCCTGAAGATTACCGACCCCTCGAATGTGCATCAGATTCGCGACGTGGCCTCTGTCACAAATGTCTTCCTCATCGACGGCGGCCGTGCCAGCTATTACAAAATTAAAGATGTGCCTCATGGCACCGTCCGCAAAATGTGGTATGAGAGTCCCGGGCTGGGCATGAACCGCCGTCTGACTGTCTATACTCCCGCCGGATATGAGACATCGAATAAAAAATATCCGGTGTTCTATCTGCTCCACGGCATGGGCGGCGATGAAAACGCATGGACAGAACTCGGACGCGCCGCGCAGATTCTCGACAACATGATTGCCGAGGGCAAGGCCGAGCCGATGATAGTAGTAATGA
>JAIDBM010000277.1 GCA_029056365.1 Muribaculaceae bacterium
CGGCGAGGCCCGGTTATAAGTTTGATAAGAGGATTCTGCAAAAGTTCGTCAGCGTCATATTTGGTATGCCGTTGCTGATAAGGACGCGACAACAATTCGTCGCGCTCTGCCCGCTGATTGAGTATCGTTGTTTTCATGACTGCAAATATAGCGAATTTTATTCAATTAAACCACTGTATTGAATAAAATGGAGCTATTTTATTCAATACACTTTGCGCTATTGGCAAAGAACAAAAATAGCGTGCTGATCATAGTCCGAAAGAGAAGGCTCTGGTAAACCTATGTAAGAATTTCTCCGTCAGGATTGATATGGTGCTTCCTACGGAGTTGGATAAGAGCCTTTTCAGAAATACCGGGTAGCTTCGCCGCCCCACGCCTTTAACCTGAAAAATATCCAATCCTCAGCCCGGCAAAAAGAGAGGCTGCGCCGTAACCTTACGACACAGCCACAAGGGATAATACGTCTTTATCTTTCGCTTAAATGAAAGAGCCGTGTGGGAAGCGGTCTCAGTAGCCGGGATTGTTGATGCCTTCCAGCGCAGGGTTGCTCTGGATTTCTTTCAAAGGAATCGGCTGCAGTTCGCTGTGCCCCGGAATGAAATTCTTATAAGCCGGATAGGCGAGCCGTTTCGCATTCACGGCACTGTTCTCGCCAAAAAGCCGTAGAGCGTCGTACAGACAGCCCCAGCGCAGAAGGTCGTATTTGCGTACACCCTCGAAACACATTTCGAAAGCCCGTTCGAAATACAGAGCCTTGCGCACTTTGCCCTGTTCGCTGCCGCTGTCGATAAAATCGGGGTTCCGATTTTCAATGGCTTTCCGGTATGCTTTGGCGAAGTTGCCGGCATCCACGGCGCAGGCCCCGGCGCGTGTCCGTACGCGGCTTATCAGTTCCCACGACAGGTTCGGCTGCCCGAGTTCGTTGTAGGCCTCGGCTGCGAGCAGAGCCATGTCGGCATAGCGCAGTACAACAAAGTTGATGTCGCCGTAGTTGATGTTCTTGTTCCATACGGCAGGATTCATCCATTCGCGGCGCCACTTGCCGGTGTACCAGCTGGAGTTGTCGCGCTCTTGCCGGATATGCTCGCGTTTGTCGGCATTCCAGGTGTAACGGTAGGTGCATATGTTAATGTCGCGCCGCACATCGCCTTCGTCATAGAAATCGCGCCATTCCGGAACTACATAGAAAAAAGCGTTCGTGCGACCCATGTAGGCCGAAGCCTCGGTGACGGATATACCGCTTGGCTGGGCTACGAGCGGACCGTTGTATATGCCCCAGGCCGATCCGTTTCTCCGGCCCTGTTCCATGTACATTCCTATTTCCCATATACTCTCCCGGGAGTTGAGAATGCCGTATGATATGTCTTTGAAAAAAGCGTCATATCCTCCGCTGTAAAAGCCATGACAGCCTTCGGCTTCGATGGCTTCCCAGTTTTCCACAACCTTTTTGAAGCAAGAGCGCCGGGTGCTTTCATCCGGGCGTGTGATTCGTCCGTCCATCTGCAGCGAATAACCGGCCCGTTGCATAAGCACACGCATCAGCAGGGCGTGCGCGGCTCCGGCCGTCGCACGTTCGGGCGATGATGCAGCTGTGGCCCAAGGCAGTCGGTCGGCGGCAGTCTCGAGGTCGGTCACCATCTGGTCGTAGATGTCTTCGCGAGGAGTACGTGGCATGAACGCCTGATTGTAATCCGATGTCGCGCTGGTGCTGAAAGGCACATCGCCCCAGGCCTTTATCAGGTCGAAGGCCATAAAGGCACGCAGAAACCGGGCTTCGCCGGAGAGTTCGCGCAACCTTGAATCGGAGTCGAAGGCATCCATCGACTCGATACCGGCAATGGCGCGGTTGGCTCTGTCGAGTGCCTGGTATTTCAGTCGCCACAGAGTTTCTATCCAGGTGTTGGTGCTTGTGACCACATAGTGGGCTATGTCGTGTACTCCGTTGTCGTTGGTGGTACGTGAGGTAAAGTATGTGTCGTCGCTGCAGGGAGTGGCCATTTCATACCAGCCGTAGTGGGTGTTCTCGCTTATTGAAGAAAGTATGCCGTATATGGCCATCTCGGCGTGTTCAGCCGAATCGAAATAAGTGGCTTCATCGTAGCTGCCCGAGGGTTTTTCGGAGAGGGTATCCTCGCACGACGCCGATGTCAGGGCGGCAAGTGCTGAAACAAAGTATATGCAGTGTTTTTTCATTTTCTCAAATTCTTAGAAGGTGATGTTTGTGCCGATGATGAAAGTGCGGCTGAGCGGATATGCGCCGAAATCCACTCCGGGGGTCAGAGGCGAGCTCATTGTCGAAACTTCGGGGTCGAAGCCGCTGTAGCCTGTCCATGTGGCCAGATTGTTGCCTGTGACATAGAGGCGGCACCGGCTGATTCCGAGTTTGCGCAGGCTGCCCTCAGGCAGGGTGTATCCGAAAGTGATATTGGCCAGTTTGATGAACGAGGCGTTCTCTACTGCCCATGAGTGCACATAGTTGTCGCCTTCTTCAAGGTCGTAATAGGCGGCCACGGTCTTGCCGGAGTTTAGGGCTCCGAGTTCGGCGGGGTCGGTTATGATTTCGCCCATGGAGTTGATGGTCATCCACCGGTTGTCGGAGCTGGCGATATTCAGTGCGTTGTAGTTAAGACGTCCGACCTTGGTGCTTACAAGTTTGGTTGCGTTCAGAACATCGGCTCCGGCACTGAATGTCAGAAATATGCTCAGGTCGAAACCGCGCCAGCTGAAACTGTTGTTCAGGCCTCCGTATATTTTCGGCTGAGCGTTTCCGATTACGGTTTTGTCGTCTTCGGTTATTTCGCCTTCGCCGGTAATGTCGCGGAACTTCCACATGCCCGGACGAACATTTTCGCGGTTGCCTTGGAAGGGTATGCCGTCTTTTAGCGTGTATGTCTTTGTGGCGGGATTATAGTCGAAGTCATCGATCTGATACAGGCCGTCGGTGATGAATCCGTAGAACTGGCCGATAGGTTTGCCTGTTTCCAGCTTGTGGGTGTTCTGGTTGTAGCCGAATCGGGCCTCGTAGTATTGTGTGTCGCCGCCCACCAGACCGGTGACGGTGTTTTTGTTGTGGGTAAGGGTGAGGGTCGTGGTCCAGTCGAAGCCCGGCACATCGAGATTATGCGATGTTATGTTCAGGTCGATGCCGACATTTCGTGTGGAGCCGGCGTTTATAATCATGGAGGCGAAGCCTGATGATGTAGGCAGAGGAGCGTTGAGCAGCAGATTGTCGGAATTGTTGATGTAGAATTCAGGTGTGATGGTCAGACGCTGGTTCAGGAACCCAAGGTCAATGCCGAGGTTGAAAGTGCGGTTCGCCTCCCATTTCAAGTCGGGGTTGGGTATCTGTACGGCTGCGAAGCCGGGGGTGAGGGCATCGCCTGTGGCGGTCAGGATGGAGCCCATCAGCGCCAGGGAATTATAAGAGCCGATACGGTTGTTTCCGGCCAGACCATATCCGGCACGCAGTTTGAAGTCGGAGAATATGTCGAGATTTCGTATAAAGTCTTCCTCGCCGATACGCCATGCTGCCGACACCGCCGGAAAGAAACCCCATTTGTTGTTCTTGCCGAATTTGCTGGAGCCGTCGGCACGCAGCGAGAAGTTCAGCAGGTACCGGCTCATGTAGTCGTAGTTGAGACGTGTAAAGAACGAGAGAAGCTTGTCGTCGTTGTTGTACGATGTGTTCATAGCCGACGGAGTGCCGAGTCCTGCGTTGTTCATGCCGAAATCGTCGGTGGGCAGATTGTTGACACCGGCTTCGAGAACACGGGTCCAGCGTGATACATATTCCTGACCCAGCTGCCACATCACATGGTGTTTTTTCTTGCCGAGCCGTTTGTCGTAGGTGAGCACGTTGCTGATGCTGAAGCTCCCTGTCTCGGTGTTGCGTATCGAGCCGTAGATGCCGTTGCGGTTGCCCATGATGGAGTTCGGACCGTAGAACATCTCGCGGCGGTAGGTCTGGTAACGCATGCCTGTGGTGTTGCGGAAGGTCCAGCCACGGCCGAGTCTGAACGTGAGTCCTTCGTTGGCCTGCAGCGTGCGCACCTCGCGGTTGTCCTGTTCCTCGGCGGCGTTGATAACGGGGTTTACCAGCACGTTGCCGGCTTCGTCGGTGTAGATGTTGTCGTTTGTCTCAAGCAGGGCCTGGTCGCTGCCGTGCAGTCCGGCGGTGGGCCGGTACTGTATTATCTGCACCAGTTTGTTGAAGCGGGCGTTTACATTCGAGCCGCCCGAATTGGTGCCGTTGCCGGCTACACCTGCACCGAAAATTTTCTGGGTGTCGTAGTTTATTCGGCCGGTGATGCTGAGCCGTTTGCTCAGTTCGCCTTTTATATTTGCGGCAATGCTGTGCTTGTTGCTTCCGGAATATATCATGGCGCCATCGTCCTGGATGTAGCCGTACGACATATAGTAGTTGAACTTGTCGTTGCCGCCTTGCACCGATGCTCTGTAGTTCTGTGTTATTGTGGTTCGGCCCATGGTTTCATCGAGCCAGTCGATACCTGGCCGTGCGGCATAATTCCCGCTTATGTCGATAAAGCCGCCGTAGCGGTTCTGCCAGGCGAGAACAGCCGATTCCATATCGGAGGCAATGCCTACGCTGCGTTCATAGTCGGCTATGAGGAATTGCTCCACCGACAGAACATCGATCTGTCGGGCCAGGCGACGCATGCCCACATAGGCATCGAACGACAGTTTTGCCTTTCCATCGCTTTTAGCTCCGCTTTTTGTAGTTATCAGCACCACACCGTTTGCGCCGCGTGCTCCGTAAATGGCTGTGGCGGAAGCGTCTTTGAGCACATCGATTGTCTCGATGTCGGCCGGATTCAGGTTTGCCATGCCGTCTTCGGTAGGAAAGTCGTCGATTACATACAGCGGAGAATTGTCCTGTGTAATGGAGATGCCTCCGCGGACGCGTATCTGCGGAGTTGCGCCCGGCTGGCCGTCGGAGGTTATGATCTGTACGCCGGCCATGCGTCCGGCAAGCGCCTGTGTGGCATCTCCGCCGGGAGTGCGTGTGATTACATCGCTCTGCACGGATGCCACCGAGCCGGTGAGTTCCTTTCGGGTCTGTGATGCGTAGCCTATCACCACAACTTCATCGAGAACAGTCTTTTGAGGCATCATCAGCACATCAATCTTGCTGCGTCCGTCAACATCGATTGTCTGAGGCTGGAGTCCTACGAAATTGAATTCGAGCCTTGATTTGCTGTCGGGCACGTCGATGGTATAGTTGCCGTCGAGGTCTGTGACAGTCGACAGACCCGGTTTTCCGGCGACTGTAACTGTGGCGCCGATTACTCCGTCGCCCTGGTCGTCGAGTACGGTTCCCCTCACTATATCGGCAAACGACAGCGGGGCCATGCCGAGTGCGGCGGCCAGTGTGACGGCGGCTGCGGTGTAACGGTATGATGTTTTGTCGGTATTCATTTATATGTGGTAATGTGATGGTTTCAGAGAATATGGTGCAGTCAGTTGCTTCGCGAGCTTGCGGGCATATGGTCGGTGAGTTCGGCGCATTGTGTCCGGCCGTCGATATAGTCGACCAGCATGGTAGATCCGAGATACTGTCGCCGGTATGTCACACCGTTCAGCTCAATGTCGCCGCGTCCGTAGTCCAGAGCGCATCTGTTGCGTGAATCCGATATTCGCAGGGATGCATTTGAGTCGGGAGAGAGTTCGGCCGATATGTTCCATCGGCCCACGGTGATATTGTTGCCATCGCGGCTTATTGCATCGAAATCCGTTCTGGGCGATCCGACCTGAATTATGGCGAGATATCGTACTTTTCTCTGCGACCTGACCTCGGCAGTGAGGTGCCATTGCTTCGGATATTCCGGACCTTGCTTTGCGGGAGCCACACGCCATTCCGAGGTCTGGGTGATAAGAGGTTCCGATGAACAGAAAAGCGACACTTTTGACTTGAAGCCGCCATCCGGGTCGGTGGTGCCGAACACCCCTTCGGCGGCTGCGATGTCGAATTCACTGGCACTGTGCAGCAGCCATTGCCAGTCGGCGTTTTCCGAAGCCTCGAGTTCATCGTATATCACAACGATTTCGGAGCCGAGCATGGCGATGTGCCGGTAATAGCGAGAGAGGGGAGTGACGCCGAATCCGTTTTCAGGGCTTTGGCTTATGCCTGCAACGGCGAAGTTTTTTATCCACATCGGGTCATCGCTTGTTCCGCAGTAGGCATGAGAGGCGTCGCCGAGCGCATATGCAATGTCGCTGCCGCCGGCCGCGCGGAGAATCCGGCCCCATCCTTTGGTTGAGTACGGCTGTCCTATGCCGTTCACGAGTATTGTGTTGTGTGCCCGGCTGTGTCGGTACGACATAAGGTTGTGGGCGTCGCTGAAATTCTGATAATAGCCCGACGAGCGGAACACGCTCTTTCCACCGAAGTTCAGGTTGAATGCGTTCTGGCTTGCTGTGGTGTGGCTTCCGGAGCCGAAGGTGCTTGAGCGGAATCCGAGCGCAAGGTCGGATGATGCGTTGAACAGGTCGGAGTGCATGGCCACCTCGCCGCTGTCTTTATACCATGTGAGAGTGCCGTCTGAGGCAGGAGTCGGTTCGGGAGCATCGCCGGAGAGACACATGCGCCATATGCGCAGTTCCCAGTCGTTGTAGCGTGACGGTTCGGTCATCGATGCGTACCAGTCGGCGTATCCGCATCCGGTGGTTCTGGCCAGAAAGTGTGCGAATGCCGCAATCTGGTGGTTGGGAGTCTTGCGGTTTTCGCTTCCGTCGCCGAAGCCGATGTTGTCGCCGGTCGGAGGGGTTGTATAGCTCAGGGCCCGTCCGGCGTTGCGGTACCATGGATGCTGTGTAAAATCGAAACGGGTCACATAGCTGAGCATCAGAGGCATGTATGAGAGGGTGCGGACGTTGGCGTTGAAATAGCCGGTGCCGTTTATCCAGTTGCCGTCGCGGTTGAAGCCTCCGGCCGGAGCGCGTGCGATCCAGAGTTCATAGAGGTATTCCATCAGAGGCAGAACTTTGTGCTGTTGCGATGGTTTGTCGTATATGGTGAGCGCGGCCTGGAAAAAGTTGCGCATGTTGTGTTGCCAGAAGTGGTTGTCGAATATATGGTTTTCTTCATGGCGTATGCTCGACCGGTAGAAGCGATCTATGGCGTTGCCGAGGAAAATTTCAGTGCCGGCGCGTTCGCTCTCGCTAAGGCGTGTGTAGAGAATATCGTATATTGCGGCATGGATATATACAATGGCCGATGTGGTGAAATTGTCGGAATACAGCTGGGAGTCGTTTGGCGGTGTGGCCAGCATGGTGCGCAGAAGCTGCAGCAGCTTGTCGGCGTAGCGGGTGTCGGCGGTCATCAGAAAGGCCTGGTAAAGCCAGTCGACCGTATTGCGCAGGTTGTCGGCGTTGCTGTATATGTCGGCTGCATTGTCGACATCGGTTTTCATCGCTGTGGCTGCGCGGCTGATGAGGTTGCGATAGTCGGGCAGCGATTCCAGCCTTGACCTCGCATCGTCGATGGTGCCGTTTGTAAACGCGTACAGACGCGGATGTATCTTTGGTGCGTTGGAGTGGAAGCACTCGAACGCCGGTGGGGTGAAAACAGGTTCGTTTCCTGTAACTTCAAAATCGTAGGTGTCGCTCCAGCCGCCTGCAGTGCCTGCTGAGTCGATGGTGCGGAAGCGCCAATACCAGCGGCCTGTGTCGAGTGCGTCATGATGGTTGTAGAAGCACCAGGAA
>JAIDBM010000278.1 GCA_029056365.1 Muribaculaceae bacterium
CAACAATCTTTATACACGCGAAAAAATCGCACGCGACAAAAAGGAGGCAATCAAAATAGCCATAAACGCCGGCATAGATATGGCTATGGAGCCTTACAGCTGGGATTATTGCACACTGCTGAAAGAACTCGTGGAAGAAGGCGAAGTGCCCATGGAGCGTATCGACGACGCAACCCGGCGTGTGCTGCGTCTGAAATACCGCCTTGGGCTTTTCGACAACCCTACCCCGCAGCTGAAGGATTATCCCGACTTCGGCTCGCGGAAGTTTGCCGATGCTGCCCGCCGTGCCGCCGTTGAGTCGATGATTCTTCTCAAAAACGACAACAACACCCTCCCGGTAAAGGCCGGCGCGAAAATACTTGTCACCGGACCCAATGCAAATTCAATGCGCTCGCTCAACGGCGGCTGGACTGTGACCTGGCAGGGAAAACTGCGCCCCGAAGAGCTGGCGGAGAAAAACACTATTCTTGAAGCTGTCGAAAACCGCTTCGGCAAGGAGAATGTTACCTATGTTCCGGGAGTAACTTACAATGAGGACGGTGCATACGGCGATGAAAACGCTCCCGATTTTGCGCCTGTCGCCCGGGCGGCACAGGATGCCGATGTAGTGCTGGTGTGCGTAGGAGAGAACTCCTATACCGAAACTCCCGGTAATCTTTCTGACCTGAATCTCTCTGAAAACCAGAAAGAGCTGGTGCGCGTGGCCGCCGCAGCGGGAAAACCCGTGGTGATGATTCTCAATGAAGGACGTGCCCGCGTAATTAATGATGTTGAACCCCTCGCGGCTGCCATTGTCGACATACTTCTGCCCGGCAGCGAAGGCGGCGACGCGCTTGCCTCGCTTCTTGCCGGCGACGAGAACTTTTCAGGCCGCCTGCCTTACACATATCCGCGCAGCGTCAACGCTCTCAGCACTTACGACTACAAGGCGTCGGAGCAGGTAGGCACCATGGCCGGCGCCTACGACTACAATGCCTCGGTGACTCATCAGTGGCCATTCGCCCATGGCCTAAGCTACACCACTTTCAGATACGACAACCTGCGGGTCGACAAGGATAAATTCGTTGATGGCGACAACATCACTTTCTCAATCGATGTCACCAACACCGGCGACCGCAAAGGCAAGGAGACTGTAATGCTCTTCACCTCCGACCTGGTGGCATCGCGACTGGTGCCCGACAACCGGCGTCTCCGCGCGTTCGACAAAGTGGAAATCGAACCCGGACGGACAAAGACTGTCACTCTCACTATTCCCGCTTCGGATCTCGCCTACGTAGGTCCGGACGGCAAGTGGATACTTGAGGAAGGCGATTTCAAGGCCTGCATCGGTGGTATGGAAAAAATCATCACCTGCACTCAGACTACCGAATATCCCGGACAGAACAAAGAGCCGGTTCGACAATAATTGTTAACGTCAGGGTTGCATATTTTCGCATCTTGTGCGCTTTGAATCAGGAGTTTGCTTGATACACACGACTGATTCAAAGCGCACAAGATGTATAAAGATGCAATCAAAAGGTAACTTTGGTTTCTGGACCTTGCATTTCTTGTCGAACCGGCTCTTATTTACAGGACAACCTTTTCTGTCGTATTCTCACTGCGCACAATATATATGCCTTTCTGCGGTACGGACACCTCCGATTTAATGCCGT
>JAIDBM010000279.1 GCA_029056365.1 Muribaculaceae bacterium
CAACCACCTTCGTCTGGTTTACGATATATATTCCAGCATCGACATGCAGCACCCGACTGCCTGTGAAGCCCTCGACAACCAGCAGAATGCGGCCTGCGGTATCTGCCACTACTACATCTGCCGCCTGGTCGGAAGTCACTACAATAACGCCATCAGAAGAACTTACTTTAAGCGAACCTCTGGTCGCAACATCATTTACCGATGAGGATGTGCTTTTAGCAAGCATAATGTCGTATATCGCTTCCGGATCGCTGAAATCGAGATATTCATCACCCTGATATGGCATATAGTCGGAATGCGACGCACTGAGTCGGTAAGCCTTCTCCGACTGGTATACATCAATAGCGAAGTTTCCGTCAAAATCGGTGAGTCCGCTATAGTAGACATCATCATCGGAGCACACATGTACCTCCACAGCCTCAATGGCATTCCCGCTGGTGATATCGGCCACTTTACCCCTGACTGTAACGATATTCTTCACCAGGCCAAGGCCTAATGTGATGTCATAGTTTACACCCGTGGCGCCTCCGAATCCGCTATAGGAACTCCAGCGTGCCGAGGCTGTGCGCGTATCTCCATAATTCGACTCGCTCCAGAAATCAAGAGTCTTATATGATTCCTCATTGAACACGGTCATAAGTATGTCGATACCATTGCCTTCGTATACCAGTGGCTCGTTGAAGTCAATGGTAATCAGCGGACCGCCGCTTTCACCGGCAATGTCAGTCATACCCTCGAAAACATGCCTGAAATCAACAGCGGTTGAATCCGACAAAGTCACATAATAGCTGCCTTCGAGTTTTACCTCATCGGTATTACGCACATAAACCGACGTATATATCGGCATAGGTTCCGTACCGCTGTATCTGCCATAGAAGGTAATCGAACTGATTTTATCTCCGGCTTCAAGGCCAGGCTGATACTTCTGCAGGCGTTCTCTGGTTATAATCATTTCGCTGAGTGTACCTTCATTGTAGTTGTTGACAGGCGCACTGCCGCAACTGCCGCTTTCAGGCCCCACAACAAGAGTCTCGACCGCAGTCTCTTCGGCGATGGTCACCTCCACCGGCATAGTCTTATAAACTTTGCCGTCAACAACAAATTCCACATGGGCATCATGCGTGCCCGCCTCATGCGGATTGCCGGTCATCTCAAATACCATTTCATCGCCTCCGGCAAATGCCCTGGCTTCAGACTTTGCCACTGCAGCCTCACCGATATACAAAGTGCCTGTGCATTCACCTTCGGCAATATCCTTGCCCAGGTTTGTAACCCTGGCGGTTGCTGTAAACGGAGTGTTGACCTTGCCTTTTGACGGAACCGATGATTCGCGCAGGAACAGGTCATAGCCTAACTCAACGGCCTGGTATCCGAACATCTCATCGATATTCAGACAGCTTGCCTCGATTCGGAGATACCAGTCGCCAAACGGTATTGCAGAAGTGGTTACCGCACACATAACATAGTTTCCATCGGTTGTTTCGTCTTTCGATATGATATTCGCGGCATGATTTTCCGATGATGACGTATTGAGTGCTTCAATCCAGTTGTTGCGGTCGGCAGAATACGATATTTTCAACTCCGGTCCACTGCCATAGGCATACGAGGTACCGAGTACTACCAGCGCCTGACCGTCCTCCACATGCATCATGCCGGTGCTTATCCGTCCGGTACCATTCTCGAACGAGAGTGTATATTCGTGACCTTCGCGCTCATAAGGCGCACCAAGTTTCTTGAAGTAATAATAACTGTTTTCAGCAAAAAAACCGGCAGGCAGCCTCTGATTCTCAAAGCCTTCGTGCCAAACGTCAGGGTCATCTACGGCAGCCGACAGATAGCAGAGCTGCTCACCGAGTTCTTTGGTCATGAACTTAAGCTCACAGGTGGTCACCCCCTTGGCTTCGCCATTAAAGTACACAGCAACATCGGCGGTCTCACCAGGCTGCAAAGTCACAGGACCCTCGAAAGCTACATCGAAACCGCCTGCTGCAGAAGCTGAAAGCAGAGTCATCGGTGCCTTTGGCGCGGTGTTCTTTACCCTTACGGTCTTGCTACGCATTTCATCGCTTTCAACCAATCCGAAATGCACCAGAGGCACATAAGCAGCCTTATACCCTTTCAGACACGTGGTATAGAGCTTGCCCGACTCCGCGCTTTCAAGTCCGAACTCAGGCTTGTAAGGCACGTAGGTGAGTGTCGACGGACGTGTCTGCGAGCCTGTGACACCTTCCTTCACATACAAGTCGTAAGACGAGAATGCCACCTGGGGCACAGTCAGTGTAACAGTCACCTCGATGGTTTTCTTCTCGCCGGGAGCCAGTGATTCGGTCAGCGGATATTCGCCCACCGATTCTTCAATATAAGGTGTATCGTACGACTGGTAAAGATAATGCGACAGAGTGTATCCTTCATCACCGGGATTCAAGGCAATTTCGCTGCGATTCTCCAGTGTAAGACTATAGGTGACATCGAAACGACCTTCGGCATCGCCGGCAACCTGCCAGCCACTCAACAGTTTGCTTTGAGTCAGTGCCAGCTCTTTATAAGCCTGAACATCGGCCGACTCAGCATAGAAATCATCGACACCGGCTTTATTCACCATGATGCCTATGCGCTTCGACTCAACTGCCGGAATTTCCACCAGCGTCCATTCACCTTGTATAAATTCAGGCAGGGCCACATCAATTCTGGAAAGCTCAAATTTTTTACTCCCGGCATCATGACTCACTGTATAAAACTCAACCAAAGCGTCTGCGGCACTCGTTTTTATCCAGACCGATGATGTACCTGTTACAGCCGGACTTATCAACATGTCCTGATAAAACGGACTCGAACCCCACCAGTTACGGGAAAGCTCACATTCATAATAGCCGTCTGTATGCCCGCCTTCAGCAAAATAGCCATAGGTTCCGTAATTATAGTCCGATTCCAGATAATGGAGCCAACCAAACGGATGAAAGTCCTTTTTACTTACATCAAGATTTTCGAAACTCTCAATATAACCGTTAACAACCTCGGCATCCGCCGACAACGGAGCACTGAGCATGGACGGCAGAACTCCCAACAGAAGTAAATATCGTATTTTCATAAAAAAGAAATTTTGATTTATACAATGATTGGCAATATCGCGGGAGCACAGGGATATGCGCTCCCGCGATTATTTCATTTTACAATTATCTTTCTCACTCCAGCGCAAGTCTTTACCAGATAAAGACCAGTGGTGAGTTCCACCCGGTATACCGACTTGCCGTTGCCGTCATAAACGACTCGGCCATCGGCGCCATAAACCGCGATGTCGGTTTCGGAAGAGGCAACGACACTCAGCACATGTCCGTTTATGTACATTTCCACAGTAGAAGCAACAGCATCAGCTACTCCCGACATATTTACAACGGCATTGTTCGAGCCTGCCGACTCGCCTTCGGCGTACACTGCGGTAACATTGTATACATGACCGCTTGTGCCGGCTCCGCTATCGCTATAACCTGCAGCAGGCAGAAGTTCGCCGTTCAGTCTCACACCATCACGATAAATATTGTAGCCTTTGAGTTTGAGCGTTTTGTTTTTCGTTGCATCGGTAGAAAAGCAAAGGTCATCGATCAGCAGAGCGAAACAGTCGCCAGATATGCAGCGAATTGCAAAATGCTCGCATCCATCAGGCAACAATGCTGCGTATTCGGTCCACTGGGCCGGCACACTCATGGCGTTCACTTCGCCAAGTTTTACAAAATCGGAACGTTCCGCTCCGTCAAGCGAGTAATACATTTCAAAGCTTTCAGCGCCATACTGAGTTGTCAGACTTCGTGCAAAAAAAGATACAACCTGGCTACGGCGCGACAGCACGGGCGATATAAGCCAGTCGTCATTGGGACCATTGACTGCGCTCCAGCAGGCGAACATCTGATTGCCGCTATAGGGTTGTGACATCGCCAGTTCGTTTGGAGTCAGACCAATCTGCGAAGGATTCAGCACCTGATATGCCATAGGATAAGTGGCGTTCGGGTAGTCGTAGGCATAGCCATCGCCCTGCGAATAGGCGTAGGTATCCGATCCATCGGCGTCCATCATAGTCCAGTCGCCTATGTTTCCGATGGCGAAGGCCTCGTAACTTTCAACATCGTCAACAGTATAGTCTGGCATAGTGGTGGCTGCCGCGCTCCAGGTCAGGTTTACGCTGCCGTTGTCGGCATATTCAGCCGAAAGATCGCTTATTACGGGCAAAGTCGCATTCTCGGCAAAACTGCGTACAGTCATCACGTCGTTGGCCGGATTAATATCCTCGCCATAATTGATGCGGGCCTCCCACAGACTGTGGGCCGGATCGGTCTTGGCAGGAATTGCAGCGTGGATATATGATGTACTCGCGCCCGGCTCGATGGGAAAACCGGGAAGGCTCTGTTGCAGCTCACCATTGCAGTATATGTCGATGGTATAGCTTTCAGCCGCATTCACACCACGGTTCTCTACTACAGCTGTCAGTGGTGTAGGCTTACCGACAAGCGGACGCGATGCGATGCTAAGCGAGGTCAGTGCCAAATCGTGCGATGGCCTGTCGGTCAGACGTATATTGTCGATACACATCGAATGCAGCTCACTGCCGCAGCGGGCGGTAAAGCTCAATCGTATGTACTCTGCCGAAGTAAGTCCGGTCAGAGGAACTGCCATAGTATACCAGCCCTCGCTGTGATTGACAGTATTGTAATTGAGCTCCATTACTGTTGTCTTCCGGCTTCCATCAGCCTCGGCCTCAACGACGAGCACATCGTCTGATGGCATATAGTAACAATCGAACTCAAGAACAGGATTCACAGTTCCGGCCACAGCAATCTTCCCGCTGGTCAGTGAGGCTTCCTCGCCTGTTGCCGATGGATAGAACACGGCCATACCGCCATCGCGGTCCGAAGGCGCTACTGCCGGAAAGTCAGCTGCCGCACTGATATTCCACAATGCATTGCTGTTTTCGGGGCGCTGTATAATCCAGGTTGAATAAGTCAGCGACGGACCGGGGAACGACTCGGCGAAAGGCAGACTGTAGGCCGTACCCACTGGGATTTTCAGCGAGAATGAACCCAGACCATACCCCACATTGTTATGGGCCAGGACGTAGTACGACACATTTTCCTGATGCAGGTCGGTGAATGGTGTATCGGTGAACGAACATTCCTTGATGCCGCTGGCAACCACTTGTTCATCGTTGCTGCGCACAATCGAATACATTACCGAAGCAGGATCAAGTGCGCCGCCGTTGGCACCAGTAGTCGGAGCGTTCCAGCCGAGAAGTACCTTGCCGTTTGCAATTTCCCTGATAGTCACATTCTGCGGAGCCGCCGGAGCATCGAAGCCAGCGTAAGCTTCCACACTGCCGGTAGCGCCTTCACCCTCTTCATTGTAAGCTCTGGCCGTGTATGTGTTCGGCCCGAACAAAGCCTTCTTGTCAACATAAGTAAGGGTTGAACCCGGAGCCGGAGCGGTGAAAGTCTCCAATAGTCTGTTGCCTCGGTAAAGTTCCAGTTTCTCTATGCTCTCCAGTGCGTTGCCTGCAATGGATTTTTCCGGAACCTTGACAGAAAGAGTAACAATCATCTCACCCTGCCGATCGGATACAGCGCTGAGCTCTGGAGCTGCCGGCGAACCCATGGTCGAGCCGGGTATCACGCTGACATCATCTATATTGAGGTTAAACTGATTGGCTGTGCTTACGCCATGGATACCGAAATAGTAAATACCGCTTTCAGCAGGCACCACATCACCACCCAGAGTAATATACTCACTTATGTATTCAAGTCTGGTCACGGGCACTAACTCTGTCGACATCCCCTGCACCGTAGGAGTCCTGCCGAAGGCGGCGGATACCTGTTCAACCCACATTCCGCCTTCACCGGTAGCCTTGAATGAGAAATGATAGGTGCGGTTGGCCTCAAGATACATGGGCGGAGTGATCAGCCAGTCGTCCATGGCCGATGTGACATCGAAACGAACTGATGCACAGGAATTATCATTATGAGCCGAATGGTTCCATGTGTTTCCACCGTTTACATTCAGCACTGTAAACACATCGAAGCCGAACTTGTGGTCGAAGCCCTCGTTGTAAGGCGGTATGATGTAGCCCAGCGATGCTGCGTTGGAGGTTGCATCCTGACCTGGATTCCCCTCGTAAAACGGAGTAACGACATAGTAATAAACTGTATATTTATCGGGAACCTCCACCTTATCGCTAATAGAAGTAGACTTAATACCGCTGGCCACCGGACAGCCGCCGGGATAACGTACGACATTAAAGCTTACGGCTTCGGTATTCAACACCTCTCCGTGCATTCCTCTGTTGTCGATTGTCCACGAAAGGTTGAATTCGCCTTCACCGCTACCCTTTACCAGCGACAGATTTTCCACGGCCTTAGGCACATCGGGTCCAATCCACTGCTCAACAACCGAAACCGGACCTTCGCCGACGTTGTTATATGCCAGAACCTCAAACTTGTACTGAGCCGGACGCTCGACTGTAAACGGTACAGATATGGCTTCACCAGCCACAGCCTTGCCTTCTTTTATAATTCTATCGTCTGACTTCACTCGATAGCCCACTTCTCCTTCGAGCGTCTCACCCGCATATTTTTCTACGGGCATAATAAAGCTGAGTGTTCCGCTCAAAGCCATTGGCTCGACATTGACTTTAAGCGCTGTGACAGCGTCCGGAGCCTCGGCTTCGGCCTTAGGCGGAAAGATAAACAACCCTGTAAACTGCTCATTCAAAGCAGGTCGGCAAACTTCACGCAGCGAACCATCAGTAGTGTCAACTTCGTATAAGTAGCTCCAGACCTCCCCGTTAGGAGCATCGACAGAAACGTTCCAGTACAATTTGTCGGTAGCCGGATCAAAGCATGCCGATGAAATATAATCCGTTGTTACTCCGGTACGGCCTATCAGAGTAGCGCTACCGTCGGTTGTATTTATCTGATAGAATCCGCCGTTATCGCCCATGGCAAACACTCGGCCCTTGGTATCGGATGCTACGCCCACATAGCAGTTTTCTCCATCGGCAATGCCGCCGATCTGTTCCGATGCACCGGTTTCCAGATCGAATGTTCCGAAGTAATAATTCAGAGGTTCATCGCTGGTATGAAAACAGCCGTATGCTTTGTCGCTGACCGCATCGTAAGTCATGTCGGTGGCCATGGCGCCCGATGGAATTTCGGCCTCATCAACCACCAGAGTCCACCCGTTTTCAGTATCGGCAACCGAAAGATATGGAAATTTAAGTCCCCACAGCGAGTTATACACTCTGATAAAGTAGTATTTTCCGTCTTTGTACACACCGCCGCCATTCGACATCAGCTTGTCGTTGATACGCACAAAACGAATGCCGTCACTGCCGTTGACAGGCATTCGGTAAATGCCGTATGGGGTGTAACCTTCTTCCTCATCCCAGTTGTCCGACCAATTAAGGCTACCGTACATCCAGGTGCCGTCAACACCACCTTGCGCATACGAAGCTCCGGAGGTTACGAACGGATTGGGGATGTTGGTCGGCCCTGACGAAGTAACAAGCCTAAGTCGCGTTTTTTTAACCTCATTTCGCGAACGCAACACCTTACCCTTGCTTTCTTGTAGCTCCACATTCGGCCCGGTAGCCGAACTTTTCCTCAGCTCTGTAATCGGCGACTGGGCTGTGTTCAAGAACACAGTTCCGATTATCAATGCCAAAGTAATGGCAGTTTGCTTGAATAATGACGAATTCATAATTCCAATATATTATTATAGAATTGAACGAGCAGCATTTTACAATCTGGCAGACACTCGCAAATTTATACATTATTTCTCTATTATGCAAATATTAATGGAATAATGCCACGCGCATTCAAATTATTGTATTATTTTTCTACTTGGAAATTTCAATAAATTCGAATCTAAAGGTTCTTTACAATCAACAATTTTATAAATTTAGAGTGTATTCATGGAACTAATTTGTAACTTTGTATATAAGTAAATCGTTACGAAGAACGTCTCGATTAAACCCTACTCCCAACTGACATAAAATGAGTGTTGACTTCTTAAAGACAAAGGGCGACTACCGGCAATTGATAGTCTATAAAAAAGCTGAGTGTATCTACGACCTCACTTTCTATTTCACTTCGGCATATCTCCGCAAAGGAGACCGGACTGTCGACCAGATGGTGCAGGCAGCCCGAAGTGGGAAACAGAATATCATAGAAGGCTCGGCCGCCTCGGCAACCTCAAGGGAAACAGAGATTAAACTGTTCAACGTGGCCAAGGCGAGTTTCGATGAATTGCTCGCCGACTATGAGGACTATATGCGTGTGAGAGGTATCGCACTATGGCCTGAAGCAAAACAAAGAGAGGTGCGTGAATTCTGCCGAAGCCATAACGACTCTGCTCTTTACCGGGAAATTGCTCCGAAAAGAGATGATGCAACTCTTGCAAACTTGTGCATCACTCTAATTCATCAGGAGCTTTATATGCTTGTACGACTGATAGAAAAAGCTAAGAACGACTTCCTGTCCCAAGGAGGAATCCGCGAGGAGATGACCCGTGCCCGACTTGCTTATCGGAACCAGCATTCTCGCGGGAGCTATGGGGGTTATGGGAGCTATGGGAGCTATGGGAGCTATGGGAATAATGGGAATAATGGGAACCCTAATTTCCCCAATTCTCCCAATAATCCCAATAATCCCAATTCTCCCAATAACCCCAATTCTCCCAATAACCCCAATTCTCTCTTATACACATCGGACGCTGCCGACGACA
>JAIDBM010000028.1 GCA_029056365.1 Muribaculaceae bacterium
CAATCGTCGCCCTGTTGTTGTACGGCTGCGGGGCACAGAAAACAAGTGCCGTTGTTCCGGACAGCCAGGACGGACAGAAAGTTGTTGTGGCATACGTGACTTCGTGGTCGGATGTTGTTCCCGACCCGAAATTCATGACTCATATCAACTATGCTTTCGGTCATGTCAACGAATCGTTCGACGGTGTGGGTATCGCCAATCCCGCGCGTCTTGAGCAGATTGTGCGCCTGAAGGAAAAATCACCGCAACTGAATGTGCTTCTGTCGATAGGCGGATGGGGCAGCGGACGCTTCAGCGAAATGGCTGCCGACTCGCTCAATCGTCTTTCGTTTGCACAGGACTGCCGCAGGGTTGTGGACGAATACGGACTCGACGGCATAGATATCGACTGGGAATATCCCACAAGCAACGCAGCCGGAATATCGGCTTCGCCCGATGATACAGCGAATTTCACCAAGCTTATGCGTGACATCCGCAATGCCATCGGCGCCGACAGACAGCTTACGCTTGCAACGGTTGACAATGCGAATTTTATTGATTTCCACGGCATATTGCCTTACATCGATTTTGTGAACACTATGTCGTACGACATGGGCAATCCTCCATATCTTCATTCAGGCCTGTATGATTCAGAGAATACCAACGGTCATACGACCGATGCCAGTGTGCGGGCACATCTCGCCGCCGGTGTGCCTCCTTCGATGATTGTTGTAGGCATGCCGTTTTACGGTCGGGGCAAAGGTCCGTTCCATTCGTTTGCCGATTATGGAAAGATGAAGGAGTTGCCCGAAGGTTACACCGAACACTGGGATGAAAAGGCAATGGTGCCTTATATAGCCGATGCCGACGGAAATCTTGTGCTCGGTTTTGAAAACGCCCGCTCTTTAGCCATAAAATGCGGCTATGTAGTCGATAACGGGCTGCGCGGTGCCATGTACTGGGAGTATTCAAGCGATGATGACAACAGTACGCTTCGTTCTGTTGTAGCCGACAATATTTTGGGTAAGGACGATAAAAAACGTGTTCTTGTCATAAATGAGGGTGGCGGTCAGCATGGTCCGTTCACAAAGGCGGCCATGGAATGGCTGCAGACATATGGCAAGGATAATGATTTTGCCGTAAATGAAATAAGACGTGCCGATCCTGTGAGCGAACGTTTTCTGCAGGATTACGACCTGATAATACAGCTTGATTTCCCTCCGTATACCTGGCCCGATTATTCCAAACAGGCTTTTGAAAAATATATTGAAGACGGCCGTGGATCATGGATCGGATTCCATCATGCGACTTTATTGGGCGATTTCGACGGATTTCCGATGTGGAAATGGTTCAGCGATTTCATGGGTGGTGTGACATTCAGAAATTATATTGCCCCGCTTGCCGATGGCACTGTAGGAGTTGAAGATTCACAGCATCCGGTAATGAAGGGTGTGGACAAGAAGTTTGTACTGCCCGATGACGAGTGGTATATTTATGACCGTTCGCCGCGAGCCAATGTTCGTGTTCTGGCTTCGGTGGACGAGGATAGTTATACTCCTGCATCGGATGTGAAGATGGGCGACCATCCGGTAATCTGGACTAACGAGGCGATGAAGGCTAAAAATGTGTATTTTCAGTTCGGGCACAGTCCGAAGCTTCTCCAGAACGATTCATTCAAGAAGGTTTTTTCCAATGCGATAGATTGGTGTATCGATTAGATTGTTGTATTAGGTTTCACACGGTTTTATTCGGAACAACGCCGGCGTCTTCGCCGGCGTTGTTCAATATTCATAAGACTATGGGAGTGTGATATCCTGAATTATACAGGGGTAAATAGAAGTTCGATGATGTTTTACGGAATTCTTTTCGCCTGCTTTCAGCAGTGTGCGCGATGAGTGATGGGCATCGAAGAGAATCGAGGCCAGTCTCACTCCATCCACATCGTCAAGCTTTATGGCATATTCGGCCCCGTCGGGCGGTACGATTGTAGCCCAGCCGAGGCCCATCACCACAGTGTTTGGAACGGATACGGTGAGAGGTTCGTCGAGCAGATATATGCCTGGAGTCAGAAACAGGTGTCTGCCGGCTTTAAGCGCCCGGTTCATTTCGGCTGCTCCGGTGGCGGGACTGGCAACGAGAAATGAGTCAAGAAGGTCCAATACCTCGCCTTCTCCCATGTCTGTTTTAGTGTAGGATACGCCTTTACAGTCGCGGCGAATTGCCGGTTTGAATACTTTGTACCGCCCGTCTTTGCCCAGAAACAGGAACGGCTTTTCGCTTATGACAGGAGTTGTGGGTTCAAAGGTTACGTTTCCGCCTTTGTTCCAGTCGGTGTCGACATATGTTTCTTTGGCAGCCTCCGGTCCGAGTTCCACTCCGGTGAATACGAAGTTATAGGCATTTTCGGCAAACTTGCCGCGTCCTTTGTTCAGAAAGCTGTTGCGGGTGTACCATTGCTGCTGTCCGTCGGATCCGACGGGAGCGTCAAATATACAGTCGGCGGTAAATCCTCCGCTTACCCAACCGTTTTTCCACTGGTTTCTGACCGTACGCTGAGAATATATACGGCGGAATGGCGCAGCTTGTGAAACCGCCCAGTTGAACATCCGGTCGTGCTCATACGATTCTTCGCCGATTACGGAGATGTTTTCAAGCGAGCGCCAGAATGTGCATGTGCCATTGTTGTTGTTGAGGTGCGGCGGAGTATGTATGTTGCTCAGTTTTACATCGTAAGGCACTTCTCCGAGTCCGGCCAGATGTGTATAGAATCCGATGTTTAACAGTCCGGCAGATGTATAGTCGCCCGGTTTGAACAACAGTGCGTAGCGTCCGGAACCCATTTCCGCCCTGAACATTTCCTTGTGTATCGCATCGATATCTGCGGCAATTGCTTCGGGGGAGTCGGTCGGACTGTAAATGTGCACGTTTTCGCCGAAAAGCTCTGTTTCCGCCGACATTGAGGCTATGGTGTCGCCTCGTTCGTCCAGAACGATATAGTAGTATGAATACGGGCTGCCTTTGGCCTTCTTGTCTATAAAAACCGGTTTGGTCGTGTGTCCGATTGTCGTGAACTCGGAAAAACGTCCTGTGGCTCGTTTTATGGTATATTTCCCGGCATGGTCGGCAAATTTTAGAATTATCTTGTCTTTTCCGGTAGTTATTTCCGCCGCCATCCCCGTAAATGCCGGGAGCATTGCCGAAACGAGCAAAATTGTCTTTAGTTTCATTAGCAAAAAAAATTACGGTCTCAGACACGGAGGTCTTCTCCGCTTTGTCTGAGACCGTAGGTGGTTAGAATGTCTTGATCTGAATCTTTGTTATAGTTATGTCTCCTCCGATGATAAGGGCAGTGTCCGTGCCGTTCATTGTCTGAGCCATATCTTCCGATATTTCAAACTCAAGGAAGTCTTCGCCTGCTGCAAGAACGATGTTGTTCGGACTTTCGCCGCCATCGCGGATAAAGGGCGCTCCCCACCATCCGTCGCAGAGGCAGAATGTCTGAGGCTCGTCGTGATGAGTGAATGTGAATTTTATTGTCTGTCCGGCTTCGGGGGTGACTGACGACAGATCGAGTTCGCTTGCACTGAGGTACCACCACCATCCGGTAGTGTATTCGCCCGACCAGATAACCGGGTATTCACGGTAGATTTCAATCTTTTTAAGAGTGAAATTTCCACCGCCTACAATTATACCGTTGCCGTTGTTGAATGTTTCTACCATGCCTTGCGAAATGGGGAACTCAAGTTCAGTTACGCCGCCCTCGACCCATTTGGAGTTGTTGCCTTCTCCATCTACGTTCGGTTGGCCCCAGTTGGCGTCGCATACACATACACTTGCTCCGTCGGGATTGTCGAAGGTAAGGCGCATCATGAGTCCTTCGTAAAGCGATATTCCGTCGAGATTGAACCAGTCGGTGGTCATATACTGCCAGTTGGCCCAGTCATATATGTATATGTCGCCTTCCCATACAGCGGTATATCCTTCGCCCTGCGGACCGGAATTACCTCCCACGACTTCATCAGACAAAGTGACTTCGGGAAGTGTGTATTTTTTCCCGCTGCAGTCTTCCAGCACAATGTTCGCCGGACCGGCTGCGATGCCCATGGGGGTGTAGATGTACAGTGCGCTTGTTGATTTACGTCTGAAATTATCAGCTTTCACAACAATGTCGCTGCCGTCTTCACCGGGAAAATGTGCTGCTGTGATGAATTCGAGATCGGTACCGTACACCTCCAGACATTCGTTGATTCTGATTTTCGAGTCAAGCGGTGCCACGCGGGCCGGATCGGGATTGCCGAGAGTGAGTGTCATTGTCGACACTGATGATTCTCCGTCGGCGACAACCGTTATGCTTCCGCCATCGGTGGAGACACCGGCTGGAGTGACAACGGTTATGTATCCGTTTCCGATTCTGGTGATGTTTTCGGCAGCGATGTTTCCGGGGAAAATCACTGCGGTGGCTTTGTCGAGGCCGGTACCTGAGATGGTTACCACCTGCCCTTCGATTACCTGTA
>JAIDBM010000280.1 GCA_029056365.1 Muribaculaceae bacterium
TTCTGGAAAACGGCGCCGTTTCCGCCGTAGGTTATAAGTTCGTGGGGATGCTGTGCCACGCGCGGATCGAGATTGTTCTGAATCATCATCATGATGGCCGCGGCCTGACGCGAACGTGCCGGATACTCATCGATTGGTCGGGCGTACATTTCGTAGTCGGGACGGAAGCGGTACATGTAGATGCGTCCGTAGTCGCGCAGTTCCTGTGCGAATTCAGGCGCAAGTTCGGCATGCAGTTCCTGCGGAAAGTAGCGCAGTGCGTTGCGCAGTGCGAGTCGGCTTTCCTCGGCGCTGAGTATATGTTTGCGTTTTGGCGCGTGGTTTACGCTGGCATCGCGTTCCTTTGCCGGTGGCAGTACGGATGGGATTCCGGCGCGTATGCAGTCTTTGAAATTCATTCTTGTCAGATTTTTGAGTTTACGGTCTGGAGAATTTTTGCTTCGGCTTCGATGGCGCCTGACGCAATGGCTTCGGCTTCGGATGTAAGGCGGTCGGCGGCATCGCGGTCTTTGAGTCCGGCGGCGTTTATGCGCACGTTGAGCTGGGCGCCAAGCACGGCGCTGCGGGCAGCAAGTGCGCCTACACCGGCATCGGATACCGAGGCCGGATTGCCTTCCAGGGCCATGGCTTCAAGCAGAGGGAAGGTTGCTGCGGCCACTTTCATTGTCCGCAACGGAACTTCGGTGGCATATAAGGTGGCGGCTTCAAGCGCGGCGTCTCTGGCGGCTTTTTCTTCCTCGCTGCCTTTGGGCAGGCCTATGGCGGCCATAATGCGGTTGAAGGCTTCGGTGTCTTCATCCACAAGGTGGAGCAGTTCGGCCAGCAGTTTTTGTCCGGCTTCGGCATGGTCGCTGAATTCTTTCCAGCGTTCGTCCCATCCGGGCTTGTGTGCCGAGAGGTTTGCCACCATGGTGCCGAGTGCGGCGGCGAGGGCTCCCATGTATGCCGAAATCGAGCCGCCGCCCGGAGCGGGCGATTCTGATGCGGTTTCTTCGGCGAATGCAGCGCAGGTCATGCCGGTTAGATGTCCGGGTTTATTTCCCTGGCCTATTTTGTATTCTATGATTTTTTCTTCGGCCTTGAACGGCGCGAGCTGGTCGAGGCTCATGCTCTTTATGGCCAGACGTATGATTTCATCTTCGGATATTCCGGTTGAGCGCTGCTGTTTGTGCAGGAAATAGCGTCCGGCATCCACAATTGCGCTTTTGGGAACAAGTCCTACGATTTCGGCTCCGGTAACACGCACGCCGCGGGCTTCGGCGGCACGGCTTACTTCATCGAATGCCTTGTGCAGCGGAGTGGCGTTTATGTCGGTGATGTTCATGCTCACCTGCGCGATGCCGTATTCGTCGATGAACCAGCCGATGGCTTTTGTGCCCTTCAGGGTTCCGGGCAGCATTATGGTTTTGCCGTCGGCGTCTTTCATAGGTTTGCCGTTGGGTTTTCCGCCTTCGCGTTTGGGGCGTCCTTTTTCTCTCACATCGAATGCAATGGCGTTGGCGCGACGGGTGCTTGTGGTGTTGAGGTTGAAGTTCACGGCAATCAGGAAGTCGCGTGCGCCTACGGCGGTGGCGCCTGTGCGTGCTATGTCGGCATCGAAGGGTCGGTCGCCGAAGTCGGCTCCCTGGCCTTCGTGGCCGAGTCGTTCGGCCAGTCCTTCGTATTCGCCTTTGCGGCATACAGCCAGATTTTTGCGTTCGGGGGTGAATGCTGCGGCTTCGTAGCAGAATGTGGGAACTCCGGTTTCGGCCGATATGCGTTCGGCCAGACGGCGGGCCATTTCGGCACATTCTTCAAGTGTGACTCCGGCCACGGGAATCAGCGGGCATACATCGGTGGCGCCCATGCGCGGATGTGCGCCGTGATGGCGGCTCATGTCTATTATCTGCGAGGCTTTTTTTACGGCCTGGAATGCTGCTTCGACCACTGCTTCGGGCTCGCCTACAAAGGTCACTACCGTGCGGTTGGTGGCTTCGCCCGGGTCGACGTCGAGAAGGTTTATACCGGGCACCGCCTCGATTGTGTCGGTGATTTCTTTGATAAGATTCATGTCGCGTCCCTCGCTGAAGTTGGGCACGCATTCAATGATACGCTTGTTCATTTCTGTGGTTTTTTATGGTAAGGTATGCAAAGTTACAAAAAATATCAGAAAAAGCAAACGCCGCAGATGCTTCCGGATGCATCTGCGGCGTTTGTTATGTGTTATACCGTTTGGGGGTATTACTTTT
>JAIDBM010000281.1 GCA_029056365.1 Muribaculaceae bacterium
GGATATGGCCCGGTTGAACTGAGGCAGTGTTACTCCATAGGTGGCCATTACCTCGCGGCGCGGACGCACAAGCAGTTCGGGACGTTCGAATTGTTGCTCGACATTGGCGTCTACCACACCCGGGATGTTGCCGATGGTATGTCGGACACGCTGGCCGAGACCGACAAGTGTGTTCAGGTCGTCGCCGAAAATCTTTATGGCAACAGCCGATTCGGTGCCGGAGAGCATGGCATCGATGCGGTGTGATATAGGCTGGCCTATCTCAACGTTTACACCAGGCAGTTTGCCAAGATTACGTCGGAGCTCGGCTGCGATTTCCTCGCGGCTGCGGTCGGCCAGCACATACGGAGCCTCGATTTCAGATGCGTTGACGCCTTGCGAGTGTTCATCGAGCTCGGCGCGTCCGGTTTTGCGTGCCACGGTCTTTATTTCGGGAACCGCCATTATTATCGAATCGGCCTGACGTCCGATTTTATCACTCTCTTCAAGCGACACCCCCGGGAGAGTGGCCAGATTTATGGTGAACGACCCCTCGTTGAATTTAGGAAGGAAGCCTCGGCCAAGGAAGGGCAGTGTGGCACACGCTCCGGCGAACAGTATCACCGTTGCAGTCAGTACAAATCCCGGGTGCTTCAGCGCTCCTTCGAGTGCGCGTGTATACACATTGCGCAGCCACATGGCTGTGGCCGGTTCTTTCGACAGTCGGGCGTTCTCGGCTTTATTGCCCAGAAGAATCGAGCAAAGCACCGGCGTTACCGTGAGCGCAACTATGGTAGAAGCCACAAGAGCTACAATGAAGGCTATGCCCAGAGGCATGAGCAGGCGGCCTTCTATGCCGCTGAGGAAGAACAGGGGCATGAAGCTTGCAATGATTATGAGCGATGAATTGAAAATAGGGGTACGTACTTCGGCCGAGGCCCGGTATATCACTTCGAGCTTTCCGAGGCGTTTGCCGTCGGGCAGGGCGGCATTGTTCCGCAGGTGACGGTACACATTTTCAACATCCACAATCGCATCGTCGACAAGCGAGCCGATTGCTATGGCTATGCCGCCGAGACTCATTGTGTTTATTGTGAATCCCATCAGGTTCAGAACCAGCATCGAAACTATGATGGAGAGTGGAAGTGCGACTACCGATATAAGGGTTGTGCGCAGATTCATCAAAAAGAACAGCAGCACAACTATAACCATAAGGGCGCCTTCGAGAAGGGCTTCCTGAAGATTGGATATGGATGTTTCAATGAAATCGGCCTGGCGGAAAATGTCGGTGTTTATGGAAATATCGGCAGGAAGAGTAGGGGCCAGTTCGTCAAGCGCCGACAGAATCCGGCTGTTAAGGTCGATGGTCGAGGCCTTGGGCTGTTTTGTTACGGTTATAATCACTGCGGGAGCGCTGTTTACCGCTGCAAGGCCTATTTTAGGCTGCTGACCGGCCACCGCTATGTCGGCTATGTCGGCCAGAATAACAGTTCCGCGTTCATCGGCGCGGACAACTGCGAGTCCGAGCTGGGCCGGATTGCCGGTGTTCAGTTCCGCCTTTATGAGATATTCGTTGCCGTAATCGTAGACAACGCCGCCGGAGGCATTGTCGTTCAGCCCGTCTACCGCATCCGAAACTTCATCGATGCTTATACCCCGGGCCTGCATGAGTTCCGGTTTCAGTCGAATCTGATATTCTTTGGCTTCACCTCCGATTACCGACACCTGCGATACTCCGCCCATGGCGAGGAGTCTTGGCGCTATGGTCCGGTCGGCAATGGTGCGTAAGTCGAGCATCGATGTGGTGTCGGCGGTAAGACCGATAATCATCATTTCGCCGAGAATCGACGACTGCGGCCCAAGCACCGGCGACGACACACCCGATGGCATCCGGTCGGTTACGGCGGCGAGACGTTCGCTTACAATCTGTCGGGCACGGTAAATATCGGTGCCCCAGTCGAATTCGACCCATACGATGGAAAAACCCGACGTTGACTGAGATCGCACACGCCGTATGTCGGTGGCTCCGTTTACAGCCGATTCAATCGGATAACTCACCACTTTTTCCACTTCTTCGGGAGTAAGGCCGCGTGCTTCGGTCATTACCACCACGGTAGGCGCGTTGAGATCCGGGAATATATCCACATCGGTGCGTAGCATCGCCATTGTGCCGGCGATAAGTATCACCGCCGAAAGAATTATTACAGTAAGGCGGTTATACAGCGAGAAATGAATTATTCTGTTCAGCATTTTGCGTTTCGTTAATGCGAGTGATTATGACCTTCGGGAATGGCGCCGGAGTTTTCGGCCAGACGCACGGTGGTTACGGCTTCGGTAACGATGATTTCTCCGCCGCCGAGGCCGGAGGTCACAACTGTGTTCACGCCGTCGCTGCCGCCAATGGTCACAGGAAGCCGACGGTAGGAATGGTCGCCGGTTTTTTCATACACAAAGAAACTGCCCTGCTGTTCGCTGAGCGCTGATCTGGGCACCGATATGCCGTTGCCGGTGTTTTGTCCGAGCAGATATACTTCGGCGGTTGAACCCGGTGCGATTCCGGCTTCGGCGGGAACGCTGAAATATACGGCTACAAAACTGCCGGCCTCTGTAGCGCCTGATTCGGCCGCCGATATCCGGCGGGCACCCACGTCGCCAAGCCTGATCACACGTCCGTCGGCCAGAATCACATTCGCGTCCGATGCATTTCGGGCGCCGGTGAAACTGCTGTGCGGCACATCCACTTTCAATGTCAGATCGCCTCCGCCGCTTATTTGCATGAGTATGCTTCCGGCATCGGCAAAGGAGCCGTTCGCCACATCGACCGATGTCACCACGCCTGAAATAGGAGCGTGTACAGTACCGGACGCGCCGGGCGAGTATGCAGCTTTGGCAGCTTCGTATGCAGCTACAGCGGCGTTATATTCGGCTGCGGTAACAAGCCGGTCGTCATAGAGGGGTTTAAGCCGGTCCATTTCCCGTTTGGCGGCAAGCATGTTGGCACGTGCCATGGCGTTGGCATTATTGCCTTCAACGGCATCGGGTCTGACCGTGGCCACTGTGGCTCCGCGGCTGACTTTGCTGCCTACTGTTATCGACTGAGGATACCTGACTGTTCCGGCCAGAGGAGCTGCGACGTTAGCTATCGAGCTGCTGCTGCTCACAAACGTACCCGCTGCCTTAATGCTTTCCATGCAGGCGCCGACTCTGACGGTGTCGGTCTTCATTCCGAAACGCCGGGCTATTTCTGGTTCTACTACAATTTCGCCTTCGGCGTGTTCATGAACCGCGCTTTCGGTGGCTTCATGCTCGTGGTCATGATCATGGTCATGGTCATGCTCGTTGTGTCCGCTGTGGCTATGCCCGCATGAACCCAGTCCGAGGCAAAGAGCGCTTATACATATTACTGATATATTTTTCATTATAACGGATTACAGATTGTTACTGGTGCAAAATTAGCGAAAAATAGCCGTAGGCCTGTTATTTCGGTTGCATAAAATAAGGAAAACCGCTATATTTGCAACCGGGTTGCATATAGCCGCCCGTAATACGTTTTAGAATTATGTCAGTTATTATCAACTATAAGGATGTAGAGGTAAACCGCAAAGAGCTTGTGGTGCTGAAACATGTGGATTTTCGTGTTGAGTCCGGAGAATTCATATATCTGATAGGCAGAGTGGGCAGCGGCAAAAGTTCGTTGATGAAGACAATGTATGCCGAGGTTCCTATCGCATCAGGCAGCGCCGAGGTGCTTGGTTATAATCTTTGCGGCATCCGACGCAAGGACATTCCTATGCTGCGCAGGCGTATAGGAATAGTTTTCCAGGACTTCCAGCTTCTTACCGACCGAAATGTGTTCGCCAATCTCGAGTTTGTGCTCGATGCCACAGGCTGGCGTAACAAGGCCGAGAAAGAAGCCCGTATAGAGGAGGTGCTGCGTGAGGTGGGCATGACCAACAAGTCGTATAAAATGCCACATGAATTGTCTGGCGGCGAGCAACAGCGTATTGTAATAGCCCGTGCGCTGCTAAACCGTCCGGAGCTGATTCTTGCCGATGAGCCTACCGGAAATCTCGATCCGGAGACCGGTCGCCAGATTATCAACAGCCTCTACGACATTGCAGCCGGAGGAACGGCCGTGATAGTGGCCACACACAATCTGTCGATGCTCGACCAGTTCCCTGGGCGAGTGTTGCGCTGCGCCGACAAACAGCTGATAGACGAGGGCACTCCTTCGGTCGAAGCCATATCCGATGACTTTTTAATCGATGAGTAAAATATGCTGAAAAAAATACGTATTATAATCGGCGTGCTCAGCCTGTTGGCGGTAACGCTTCTGTTTGTCGATGTCAGCGGTGTCGCACGGCATTACTGGGGATGGATGGCTAAAATTCAGTTTATCCCGGCGCTGCTGGCCATGAATGTGCTCGCTGTGCTTTTTCTTATCGCACTTACATTGTTGCTTGGGCGGGTTTATTGCTCCGTGATATGTCCCTTGGGCATATGGCAGGATGTGGTCATACGCCTGCGTACATGGTTCGGGGGCGCCAAAAAGAAGCGTAAGAACCGTTTCGGATACGCTCCGGCGTGGCGGCGTACGCGGCTTACTGTCGTTACATGCTTCTGTGTGCTGCTTGTATTGGGCCTTACTACAGCTACTGCCGCTGCATTCGCAGGCCTGCTGGAACCATACAGCGCATATGGCCGGATAGCATCGCAGGTTTTCGCACCCGCTTACGACTGGCTGAACAACTGTCTGGCCGGCTGGTCCGAGACCAACGGGAATTATATGTTCACTCCTGTACAGATATTGGTGGTAGTGCCGGTGCTGATTGTGGCATCAATCACTTTTGTTATAGTTACGGCGATGGCATGGATCGGCGGTCGCGATTACTGTAACATAATATGCCCGGTTGGTACAATTCTCGGATATATGTCGAAATACGCGCTTCTGAGACCGATGATCGATACTTCGCGGTGCAACGGATGCCGTAAATGCGAACGCAACTGCAAGGCCAGGTGTATCAACGGCAAGGAACATAAGATAGACCATACACGCTGTGTGGCCTGTATGGACTGCCTCGACAACTGCTCTACCGGTGCGATACGTTACACCTGGCGCCGCGGACGCAGCATGGACAAGACATCCGCCGGAAAATCCGATGATACGGCAGGCCGGCGTGCTTTCCTGCTTTCAGGCGGCATGATAGCCGGAGCGCTGGCAGTGAAGGCATCGGTTGAAGGCGATGGAGCGCTGGCAGCCATAAAGGAAAAGAAGACTCCTCTGCGTAAAACTCCGATAGTTCCGCCGGGAGCCCTCGGTCTGGTTCATCTCGGCAGTCACTGTACGGCGTGTCAGCTGTGTGTGAGAGCTTGTCCGGAAGGAGTTCTGCGTCCGTCGACCGAACTCGACTCATTCATGCAGCCGCGCATGGAATTCACCTCATCGTATTGCCGTCCGGAATGTACATCCTGCTCGGATGTCTGCCCGGCCGGGGCAATATTGCCGCTTGATGCCGCGGCCAAGTCGGCTGTGAAGATAGGTCGTGCTGTTGTGGACCTCGGGCAGTGTATTTCGGTCAACGGGCAGAAGTGCGGCAATTGCAGCCGCCAGTGTCCGTCGGGAGCCATAACCATGGTGCCTGTTGATGCAGCGCAACCCGAAGGCCGGCTGATGCCTGTTGTCTGCGATGACCGTTGCATCGGATGCGGAGCATGTGAATACAGTTGTCCGGTCGGAACGGCCGGAATTATAGAATCCGACCATTCCGCCATTCATGTGGAAGGTATAGAAATTCATCGGGAACTCTGATTATGAGCAAATGTAGTAAAAAAGAAGACGGTCTGTCGCGCCGCAGTTTTCTCAGATATATGGGGTTTGGTGCCACGGCCGGAGTCCTTGGAGCCTGTGGCTCAAAGCTTAGTGGCGATAATGCAGGCGAAACGGAGCATGAAGGCGAAATGACGTATCGCGTCAACCATAACACAGGCGACAAGGTGTCGGTGCTCGGGTACGGATGTATGCGGCTGCCCACTGTCTCCAGGGAAAGTGCCAGAGACACGGATACGGAAATCGACCAGGAGGCCGTGAACCGGTCGGTCGACTATGCCATGGCTCACGGAGTGAATTACTATGATACATCGCCGATGTATTGCAAGCGCCAGTCGGAACGGGCCATGGGTATCGCCTTGAGCCGTCATCCGCGCGAATCATATTTTCTTGCCACCAAACTGTCGAACTTCGACAAGTCGGTATGGCCGTATGAAAAGTCGGTGGAGATGTTCCGTCAGTCGCTGGATTTTCTTAAAACCGACTATATCGATTATCTGCTTCTGCATGCCGTGGGAGGTACGGCCGACGGCCTTGATGCAATGGCTACATACCGGGCGCGTTTCGAAGACAACGGGATACTTGATTTTCTCAAGGAACAGCGGGCTTCGGGCACGATACGCAATCTCGGCTTTTCGTTTCACGGCGATGTAGGTGTGTTCGACCATCTGTTACAGAAAATGGATAATGGCGAGGTTCACTGGGATTTTGTGCAGATTCAGCTCAACTATATCGACTGGGACGATATGTCGTCGCAGTGTAACGGTGTGTCGGAAACACAGTATCTATATGAACAGCTTGAGAAGCGAGATATTCCGGTGGTAATAATGGAACCGCTTCTCGGCGGTCGTCTGGCATCTGTGCCCGAGAACGTGCAGGCAAAGATGAAACAGCGCCGTCCCGATGATTCGGTGGCTTCATGGGCATTCCGGTATGCCGGTTCGTTCCCCAAGGTGCTTACAGTGCTTTCCGGCATGACTTATATGGAGCATCTACAGGATAACCTTTCGACGTATTCGCCTCTGGAGCCGGTGTCCGACGACGAACGGTCGTTTCTGCATCTGGCGGCATTGGATATATTGAACAACGCAGTTGTGCCGTGTACCGATTGCAGGTATTGCCTTCCGTGTCCGTATGGCCTTGATATTCCCGGAATTTTCCGTCATTACAACAAATGCGTCAATAACGACAATGCTCCGCGTGATGTGAACGATCCTCGTTATGCCGAGGCCCGCAGGGCCTATCTGGTAGGTTACGACCGTGAGGTGCCGCGTCTGCGGCAGGCAAACCGCTGCGTGCAGTGTGGCACTTGTGAAACCGCATGTCCGCAGCAGTTGCCGATTATGAAACATCTCGAGGAAATAAACATGTATACCGAACGCCTCCGACAGGGAAAAGCGTAACGGCCATAACTGAAAAAACAGGCAGTTCCTGATTGGACTGCCTGTTTTTTATGTCCGGATTCAAGATCCGTTGACAAATATTGCGGAACGGGACCTGATTATGCCTTTGGCAGGCTGTAGAAGAATTCGAGTCCTCCGCCCTCGCGGTTGCGTACTTCAATTTTTCCACCGTGTGCAAGAATGGTGTTCTGTACTATAGGCAGTCCGAGACCGGTGCCTCCGGCTTTGCGCGATCTGCCGGAATCAATGCGGTAAAATCGTTCGAACAAGTGGGGGAGGTGTTCTGGACCTACACCTATGCCGTTGTCGTAAAACACGAAATAGTAGAACTTTTCGTCTTCGTCTACCATCGATACTCCGCATTCGGTTCCCTTGCAGTATGCAGCGGCATTCTTAACAAGATTTATCAGCATTCCCGACAACAGGTTGTAGTTGCCGATTACCATACAGTCGAGTGGAACATCGTAGTTGAACTCCATATTGCCTGCGGCTCCTGATTCTTCCACATCGCTGGCTATGGAATAAACCACATCGTGATAATTTATCTCTTCAGTGCTGATCAGTCCGGCACCCTCCTCCAGACGTGTGATTGCCGATACATCGGTTATGAGATTTACCAGACGGTTTATATGCTCCCGGGCCTTAAGCTGGAAGTGTTCGCGGGCGGAAGGGTCCATGTCGGGGTTCTCTATAATGGTGTCGAGATAGCCTTTGATAACGCCAATAGGGGTTTTAAGCTCGTGGTTGATGTTGTTGGTAAGCTGTCGCTTCATGCGGGCTTTTTCTTCCATGGCATGCAAAGCCACTTTGTGCTCGCGCTTGAGTTTGAGAAGTGTTTTCGACCGCTCGTTATACATGTGTATGATCTGCCTTGAAATCTCTCCGAGTTCGTCGTGAGGATAATCCATGCTCGGAATGAAGTTCGGGTCTGTGGCGGCGCGTTCGGCAAACAGCCGCAGAATTTTTATATTTCTGCCGAAATAGCGTGACAGATAATACGCTCCCACTGTCATTGCAATGGCCACACCGAACACAATGAACCAGATGCTTTTATTAGGCAATGTAGCCTTGTTGACATCGTCGTCGGCCGGAAGCACGGTGTATATTTTCAATACGTTTCCGCGAATTGTGTCGGTAGGAGCCTGGTAGTAGAAGCTGCCGTTCTTGAGAAGTTCGGCGGAGTTCTCGTCAATATCGGGCGTATTGGTGTAGCCGGAACCACGGGCGGTCTCTTCATCGCTGAGCTGTACTACTTCGCCTACGTTCTGAATCAGACGTCCGTTTTCGTACACCGACACTCTCAGTTTGTCGAAGGTACTGTTGGGCATGTCGTTGTTCATGAAATAATTTCCGATGAACTCGATAAAGGGCCTGATGTCGGTGTTGCGCTCGTAGGCGTATATGATGCGGTCGCTTATCACATTCAGCTGGTTGTCGATCAGCTGCTTGCGATACTGCCTCTCATTGTTGTACTGCCAGTATGCCATACCGAAAATCAGGGCCCATACGGCCACGACCATCAGTATGAACATCTGCCACTGATAGCTAATACGCCTCCTTAAATCCATAACCGAAGCCTTGACGGGTAACTATGTTATTGCCGTAATCGCCCAGTTTTTTGCGTAATCGGGTGATGTTGGTGTCGATTGTGCGGTGTGTCACCACCACATCCTCGCCCCATACCTTGGATATGATTTCTTCTCTGGAGTATATTCTGTTGCGGTGTGTAAGGAAGAACAGTATAAGATCGAATTCGGTGCGTGTGAGCTGTATGGCTTCACCTTTGAGATAGCATATTTTTTCGTTGCGGTCAACACGCAGTTCGCGGAAGGTAATGTCGGGCTCGTATATGCTCTGGGATACGTTGAAGGCCATCTGCTGGGCCGATTTCGTACGGCGCAATACCGCTCTTACCCGGGCAAGGACTTCTCCTATCACAAACGGTTTTGTAACATAGTCGTCGGCTCCGATGTTCAGGCCCATCACCTTGTCGTCTTCATCGGTAAGGGCCGAACAGAATATTACCGGTATGTTTTCGGTCTTCTGATTGTTGCGTATGCGTTTGGCGAAGTCAAAACCGCTGAGCTGGTCCATCATTATGTCTACCATGAAAAGCGAATAGCTCGACAGGTCTGTTTCGAGTGCTTCCTCGGCACTGTATGCACAGTCCACTTCATAGCCTTCTTTTTCAAGATTGAACTTAAGTATCTCGCACAGAGATTCTTCATCGTCAATTACTAATATCTTTATTCTCATACTGTATGTGATAATGCTATATTTAGCTGTTGTCAGCGCTATGGTTTGTGCAATAAAATTAATGAAAATGGCGCAAACTTAGCGTTAAAATATGTTAAATGGAATAATGGTGTGAACCAACTGCGACCCGACGATGTTACAATATCGTAAATAGATTATTTGCACTGTGTTTTTTCATGGTAATAGATTTAAGGTTAAAAGATATACGGCTGTCGGGATGACAGCCGTTTCTTTTTTGATATGTCGCAGATGCATCAGGCGCTGTGCGGCACCTTGCTCAGGATTTATTCCTTGGCTTCGGCCTCTGCTGTTTCTTCGGCGCTCTGGAGTTCCTGTGTGAATTTGGTGAAACCGGCTCCGAGAAGAATGTTATACCAGCTGAAAAGCTTGCGGATATCATTGTTATATACTCGTTCGCTGTCGTATTCAGGCAGAATCTGAGCGAAATAGTCGCGCATTTCCTTGTCGTTTCCGAATGATTTCAAATCCACAGTTTTTGCATCGGTAAACGCGTACACCTTGTCGAGCACCTCGCCAAGAGGCATGTCATCGCCAGTGGTATAGATTGCAATATCTCCGAGCGACATAACTTTGTCGCGGGCATAGGCCGGTATGCGTTTGCCATCGGCGAGAGATTCAACGATGAGCATGTTCTTGCCCTGGCTTACAAGACTATATAGACCGGCTTTACCGGCAATTGATACTACTTTTCTGAGCATTTCCTGATTTATATTTGGTTTGTGATGCAAATTTACATTTTTTTTGCGAGATATGCAAATTGACGTCCGTCCGGAGAACCGGGCGGACGTCCGATGAATTCAGTCAAAGATGTATGATCCGCTGGTTTGAACTGCCCCGGAACGGAAGGTCGGGGTCGCGCAGGGATTCCATGTATGGTCCGTCAACAAGAACATCGATATATTCAAGAAGCGATGCGTAGGGCTCGCGGTCCTTTATGGTTTCGTACACAAATCCGGTATAGCACCAGATTGTTTTTCCCATGGCTTTTATGGCTTTGGCCAGCGGAACAAGTGCTCTTGCCTGATACATGGGGTCGCCTCCGCTGAAGGTAACGTTGAATCCGTTGTCGGCTATCCGTTCGAGCAGTGTTTCGGCGCTCATTTTCTCTCCGGCGTCGAAAGGCCATGTCTGAGGGTTATGGCAGCCCGGACAGCGGTGGTCGCAGCCTGAAAAATATATCGACGTACGCAGGCCGGATCCATCTACGGCAGTGCCGTCGATGATTCCCGACACACGATATATGGCATCGGATAAGTCCGGTGCTGTATGCTCTTTATTCATGAACAACGCGGTCGTTCAGTTCCGAGAGTTTGGCGTTGTTCCAGCGGTCGGTTGTTCCGACAAGATAGCCGGTTATGCGTTGCAGACGGTCGATGACCTTGCTGCCGCAGCGCGGACATTCCCGGAGGTCTTTGCTGGCATCTTCATAACCGCAGTGCATGCATCGGTTGCGGTTATGGTTTACCGAGCAGTATCCTATGTTGTGCTGGTCCATGAGGTCAACGATTGAGGCAATAGCGTCGGGGTTATGAGTGGCATCGCCATCGATTTCAACGTAGAATATATGTCCGCCTCTGGTAAGTTCGTGGTAGGGGGCCTCAATCCGGGCCTTATGGCGTGGCGAGCAGTGATAGTATACCGGCACATGGTTTGAATTGGTGTAGTATGCGCGGTCGGTGATACCGGGCAATGTGCCGTATGTCTTGCGGTCTTTTGCGGTGAATTTTCCACTCAGGCCTTCCGCCGGAGTAGCGAGCACCGAGAAATTGTGTTCGTATTTCTCGCTGAATTCATTGGCGCGGCTGCGCATGTGGCCTACTATTCTGAGGCCGAGCTGTTGCGATTGTTCGTCTTCGCCGTGATGTTTGCCGGTAAGCGCTACAAGGCATTCCGCCAGTCCGATAAAGCCAATGCCGAGAGTGCCGTGATTGATTACCGATTCGATTGTGTCTTCGGGGCCCAGCTTGTCGGCTCCGTTCCAGAGTTTCGACATCAGCAGCGGGAACTGTTTCACAAGGGCTGTTTTCTGGAAATCGAACCGGTCGCACAGCTGTCGGGCCGCTATGTCGAGTATTTTGTCGAGACGGTGGAAGAAGCTGTCGATGCGTTCCTGCCGGTCTTTTATGTTCATGCATTCAATGGCCAGACGCACTATGTTCACAGTGGTGAAGCTCAGGTTGCCGCGTCCGATCGATGTTTTTTCGCCATATCGGTCTTCGAACACACGGGTGCGGCAACCCATGGTGGCCACTTCGTAGTTGTAGCGTGTAGGATCGTCGGCATTCCATTTTTCGTGCTGGTTGAATGTTGCGTCGAGATTCACGAAGTTCGGAAAAAAACGTCGGGCTGTTACCTTGCACGCCAGCTGGTAGAGGTCGTAGTTCGGGTCTTCGGGCAGGTAGCTTACTCCGCGTTTCTTTTTCCATATCTGAATGGGGAAGATTGCGGTTGCTCCGTTTCCGACGCCTTCATATGTGGAGTTGAGCAGTTCCCTGATTATGCATCGGCCTTCAGCCGATGTGTCGGTGCCGTAGTTTATTGAAGAGAATACAACCTGATTGCCGCCACGCGAGTGTATGGTGTTCATGTTGTGGATGAAGGCCTCCATGGCCTGATGAACGCGGCTCACGGTACGGTTCACGGCATGCTGCATGGCTCGTTCGCTGCCTTTAAGTCCGTCGAGCGGCTGTTTCACGAAGTCTTTGATTTCTGCATCATACAGAGAACTGTAATCTTCGCCGCACAGTTTTTCGATGTTTTTTACTTCCTCGATATATGAATATCTTACAAATGGGGCAAGATAGAAATCAAAGGCCGGTATAGCCTGCCCGCCATGCATTTCGTTCTGAGCTGTCTCAAGCGATATGCAGCCGATTATCGAGGCGGTTTCGATGCGCTTTGCCGGGCGCGACTCGCCGTGGCCGGCAATGAAGCCGTATTCCAGTATGCGGTCGAGCGGATGTTGCACGCAGGTGAGACTTTTGGTGGGGTAGTAGTCCTTGTCGTGGATGTGTATATAATTGTGTCTTACGGCCTCACGTGCTTCGGGCGACAGCAGATAATCGTCGACGAACGGTTTGGTTGTCTCGCTCGCGAATTTCATCATCATGCCTGCGGGAGAATCAGTGTTCATGTTGGCGTTTTCGCGGGTTATGTCGTTGTTCTTGGCCTCGATTATCTCATGGAACATATTGGTGGTTTTGGCCCGTCGAGCAATGCTGCGCTGGTCGCGGTAGGCGATATAGCGTTTCGCCACTTCTTTGCGCGGCGAGTTCATCAGCTCAAGTTCCACCATATCCTGAATCTGTTCAACGGTCATGCGTTCCTGTCCGTTTAATGATATCCGGACAGATATACGGTTTATGAGATTTTCGTCCTCGCCTTGTTCGGTCTGGAGCATGGCTTTTCGTATTGCCGACTTTATTTTTTCCTCGTTGAAGCCTACAACGCGACCGTCGCGCTTTACAACAGTTTGTATCATTCGGGATAGGGGGTTTGATGTGGTTAGAATTGCGAGTGCAAAGCTACTAAATATTATCCGGTCTGGCAAAGTTTTTCAACGAAAAAAGCGCCACAAGTTTTTGCTTTGGAAAACTTGTGGCGCTTTTTATTTTTGTAATGTTCTGATTCTCAGAAGTGGTGCTTGTGGTTTTGGAAAACTATCCCGGGAATGGCGGCGGTGTCGCTTCTCCATTGTGTTCGCCGTTTTGGTTTTCGGGAATATCGGAGTCAGGTGCTGTGCTGCCTTTTTGCTCATTGTCCGGAGTGTCCGTGCCTGAATTGTCCGGAGTGTTTCCGGCCGAATCATTTTTACCGAGGATTTCTTCGGTGCGCGAGGCCCATTTGCGTGGACCGAATATTCTTTCGGCATCTTCCGTGAATATAACTTCGCGTTTTATCAGAAGCTCGGCGAGTTCGTGGTGTTCGCGGGCGTATTTGGTGAGAATGTCTTTGGCTCTCTGGTATTGCTCGGATATGATCCTTGACACTTCTTCATCGATTATTTTTGCACGCTCGTTGCTGTATGGTTTGCTGAAACCATAGTCCTGACCTGTGCTGTCGTAGTAGCATAGGTTGGGAAGCCGTTCGCTCATTCCATAGTAAACAACCATTGCATAGGCCTGCTTTGTAACTCGTTCGAGGTCGTTGGCCGCGCCTGTGCTTACGTGTCCGAGGAAGAGTTCCTCGGCCGCGCGTCCGCCAAGAAGCGAGCACAGCTGGTCGAGCAGAGCCTCCGTAGGTGTAATCTGCCGTTCTTCCGGCAGATACCATGCGGCGCCTAAAGCTTTGCCTCGTGGTACTATGGTTACTTTCACAAGCGGATTGGCATATCTCAGGTTCCACGACACGGCGGCATGTCCGGCTTCGTGTACGGCGATAGCCTTTTTCTCTTCATCGGTTGTGATTTTGGTGCGCTTCTCCAGGCCTCCGATTATGCGGTCTACGGCTGCGATGAAGTCTTCGCGTGTAACCTCCTTCTTGTTGTTTCGTGCAGCGATAAGAGCAGCTTCGTTGCATACGTTGGCGATGTCGGCGCCGCTGAACCCGGGGGTCTGGCGTGCGAGTAGTTCTATATCGAGGTCTGGCGCTGTTTTTATGTTTCGCAGGTGTACCTTGAATATGTCGACACGTTCGTTGAGGTCCGGCAGGTCTACATATATCTGACGGTCGAATCGTCCGGCACGCAGCAAGGCCTTGTCGAGAATGTCGGCGCGGTTCGTTGCCGCGAGTATGATAACGCCGCTGTTCGACCCGAAGCCGTCCATTTCGGTCAAAAGCTGGTTGAGGGTGTTCTCGCGTTCATCGTTGCTGCCCATATTCGGGTTCCGGCCGCGGGCGCGTCCTACCGCATCGATTTCATCGATAAATACTATACAGGGGGCTTTTTCTTTAGCCTGCCGGAACAGATCGCGAACGCGTGAGGCGCCTACACCTACGAACATTTCAACGAAATCTGATCCCGACATTGAAAAGAACGGAACGTTTGCTTCGCCGGCCACGGCTTTTGCCAGAAGTGTCTTTCCGGTTCCGGGAGGGCCTACGAGCAGTGCGCCTTTGGGGATTTTTCCGCCAAGGTCGGTATATCGTTTGGGGTTTTTCAGAAATTCTACAATTTCTTCGACTTCGGTCTTGGCTTCGGCCTGCCCGGCCACATCCTTGAATGTGACTTTTACGGAGTTGTTTTTGTCGAACAACGCGGCTTTCGATTTGCCCACGCTGAATACGCCGGCGCCGCCGGCGCCGCCTCCCGACATTCTGCGCATAATCCATATCCATACGGCAATAAGCAGAATCATTGGGCCGAATGCCCAAAGCAGGCTGTTGAGCTGACTGCTTTTTTCGTATTTTACATTTCCGTCGAAGCAACCCTGGGCACGCCACGAATCAACCATGTCGTCGAATTTTGTGGTTGACGGTATGGTGGTTGTTATCTGGGGCTTGATGCTTGAGCCGGGTTTGTAGTCGGTGTTTTTGAAAACGACTGCGGCGAGCGAGTCGGTGATTTCGGCTTCCACTTCGTTTTTGTCGCCGTACACCACAATGTTTTTAATTCCGCCTTGCTGGGCATAGGCTTTGAATTGCGAGTAGTCGACATTTTTCGTAATGGAGTTGTCATCTAGATAATACATGCCCAGGAGAAACAGCAGCACAATGGCGTACATCCAGTACATGTTGAAGCGGAACGGATTTTTTTTACCGTTGCCTTTATTGAATGAGTCGGGTGGAATCGGCATATCTGAGATGTGCGTTAGAAACGGGGGTTAATCAAGGTCGGGGATGTCGGTTATCAGGGCATCGCTCCACAGGTCTTCAAGATTGTATCGGGTGCGTGCTTCCGGCTGGAATATATGAACCAGAGTGTCGCCATAATCCACTACAATCCATTCGGCATTCGAATATCCGTCGTAGTTGTACGGTTTGGTATTGCCGTGCTCAAGCACATATTCGCGCACACTGTCGGCAATTGCGCCGACCTGCATGTTGCTTTTGCCTTCGGCGATTATGAAGCGGCTTACCGGAGCGGCTTCGATGTGGGTCATGTCCACTATGCTTATATTGTGGCCTTTGCGGTCCTGAATACCTTCAATAATTAGTTTCGAGAGGTTGTTGTTGATGCTTGTTTCTGGCATGCGTGATGATTTTTATAATGCAAAATTAACTATATATTTCCATTATAACAAAAGTAGGGCCAAATTTGATGTATTTTTACAATTTTTTTGTATGTCATTCATAGCGCATGCTGGTGGCAGGGTCGATACGCGAGGCCGCGATGGCCGGAATTGTGAGTATGAGCCATGCGGCGCCAAGGACGCCGGCATTTATCAGAATCAGGCCTGTTGGGTCGAGTTCCACCGGAACCTTGTCGAGATAGTACATGCCGGGGTCGAGAGGTATTATTCCGAATAACTCCTGTAGCCAGAGGACGCCTAAACCGATAATGTTTCCGATGAGCATGCCACGTATGGCCATGCGCATGGCCATACGGCGGAATATGTTACGTATCAGCCGTCGTGAAGCGCCAAGGCTTCTGAGTATGCCTATGGCCGACACCCGCTCGAGCACAATGAGGAACAGACTTGATACAAGCGTGAAGCCTGCGACACAGAGCATCAGGATGAATATCACAACAACATTGGTGTCGAGCAACGACAGCCAGTTGAAGTACATGGAGCCTTTGTGCAGCACAGTGTCGACCGGATATATGCGGTTGCTGAGTCCGTTGTAGTAGTTGTCGAGCAGGTTGTCATATAGTCGTTCGGCAACATCCGGCACGCTGTCGATTGCTATGCCGCCGATGTCGATTCCGGTGCCGCTGAGAGAGTCGAGTCCTGCTACACGCCGCAGGGCGCCGATGTCGCCGAATGCCACGGTTCCATCGTAATCGTCTATGCCCGACCGGTATATTCCGGAAATTGTGAACCGACGCGATTTTATATGGTCGTTGATGAAAAACGTAGCATCGATTTTCTGTCCTGCATGTACTTGCAGCTGCTGCGCTGTAGTTGCGGAGATGACTATATGGCTGGCGCATGAATCCTGACTATAGTCGGGCCATTTGCCTTCTGTTATAAGCGAACGTTCGAATCCGAAATCGTGATTGTCGTCGCGTGCTGTAAGGATAAGTGCGCAGAAATCGTCGGTGGTTTTAAGCATTACGGGCTGCCGCAATACTACGGAGGCCGATGCTCCGGGAGCCGCACGGCCTATGGCGTCGAGTATGTCGGGCGACATGCTTATGGCATCGGCTGTGGCTCCCGAGGCGTCAAGGTAATGGGGGCCGATTGTTATTTCCGATTCAAAGCCGGTGAGTTTGTCGCGTATCTGGTGCTTGAAGCCAAGCACTATGCACAAGGTAAGCTCCATTATCATGAGGGCTATGGCTACGCCTGCCACAGCAATCACTACTCCCACAGAGGCGTTTCTGGAACTGCCTCCGGACAGTTTCAAATGGTTGGATATCCATGATGAAACATTCATAACAAGTGCAAAATTACACAAAAAACACCGAATGACGAAATTGGCCGCCTTATTATTTGCATCGTTCAAAAAAAAATGCTAAATTTGCACTCCGAAAACAAGGAAAATAAATAAACAAACTATAAAGGCAATGAAAAGAACATTCCAACCCTCTAATCGCAAGCGAGTTAACAAACACGGTTTCCGTGAAAGAATGTCAACCCCCGATGGCCGCAAGGTTCTTGCCCGCCGCCGTGCAAAGGGCCGTGCCCGTCTGACAGTTTCCTGCTCTATAGGCGGAAAATAATTTTTCAGCTTGCTGCAAGAACAGCGAAGGCGGATGCATCACCGATGCATCCGCCTTCGCTGTTCTTGCAGCGGATTCCGCTGATATACTGCATTTATGCTTCTGCAAATCAGTCGGCGTCCTTATAAAACGGGAAGCGCGAACGGAATTTTTCAAGCTGGTCTTTCTGCAGGGTCGCGTATACAACACCATTATCGCCTGCTGTGCTTACGCGTTTTCCTGTGGCATCGTAAACTGCGCTCATATCGGGCGTATATGTGCCATAGTCGTCGGAACCGCCTCTGTCGGCTCCGGCCACTGCAGCCTGGTTTTCAATTGCACGTGCTATAAGCAGATGCTCCCATGCATAGCGCCGTGCATCGGGCCAGTTTGCCGGAATCAGCAACAGGTCGTATCGGAGATTGCGGTTCCGGCACCATGTGGGGAAGCGCAGGTCGTAACATATCACCATGCTTATATTCCAGCCACGGAAGCGTACTACCGGGGGTGTTGTCTGTCCGGCGGAGTATACCTCGCTTTCTTTGCTTAAACCGAACAGATGATGTTTTCGGTATATGGCGAATTCGCCTGATGGCTCGATGAACAATGCATGGTTGGCGGGCCGGCCGTCGGAGTCGAGCTTCAGATAGCTGGAGCAGATGGCCATGTTCGATTCCGAAGCTATTCCGGCAAGGTATTCAAAAGTCTTGTCGTTTTCATTTCCGCAGGGTTCGGCCAGCAGCATCGCCTCATCGTAACCGGCTATGAATCCGGTAGAGAAAAGCTCGGGAAGTACGATCAGGTCGGTGTCTTTGTCGATTTTTTTGATAAGCTCCGCAGCCGCCTGCAGGTTGGCGTCTTTCGAGGCCTGTGAGATATCGAGCGGCAATAGTGCCAGTTTCAGACGGTTGTTTATGGTCATAAGGCGAATTTGTCGGGATATTTTCCGGTAAAAGGTCTGTAGTACTGTTTGATTGCCCGCATGTCGGCTTCTATATCGCCGGATGGCGTGAATGTTTTGTCGAGATATATCGACCGGGTGCGGAAATCGATGGCTCCAAGCACGATTGGGATGCCTGCGCCATGGGCTATACGCAGAAATCCGGTGCGCCAGTGTTCGTTGCGGCTTCGGGTGCCTTCGGGGGTTATCGCCAGTGTAAGACGACTGCAGCTGTTGAACCGGTCGATAAGAGTCTGCACCAGGTCGCCACCGCTTCCGCGCGGGGGAACCGGAATGCCGCCTATCGCGCGGAAGAAATATCCAAGGGGCCAGAAGAACCAGGACTTTTTCATAAGGAATCCGGCTTTGCGCCCTGTGGCGGCATATGCAAGTTTGCCTATGATAAAGTCCCAGTTGCTGGTGTGTGGCGCCACGCATATTATGCAACGGGGATAGTCGGGGGCATCTACGTGTAGAGTCCACCCGGTCCATCGCAGTATTCTGGCGGCTATGTTCACTGTTATTGTGCTTTGTTGGCTTCCTTGGCTTCGGTCGGGAGAGCCTTGTTCATTTCTTTTACGATATTTTCCATGCTTGCGCGGAAGTTCTCGCGAAGTTTTCCGAAGGCGGCTTTGAAATAGGCACGTCTGGCCTTGCGGTATTCGGCTTCGTTTCCGAAGTCGCGTCTGGTTTTATCGAAGTAGAACTTGCATTTGCTTATTGTGTCGGTCTGGAGTGCGGCTACATCGCATATTATGCGGTGAGCGTCTTCGCGGGCGAAGCCGTTGATGTAGTAGGAAGCCACAAGGGTCTCTGCGGCGAGGTCGCCGCATGCGTAACGCACTTGTTTTTTGAATTTTCTGATGCTTGACATAATTTGGAAATTTTATAGTGTATTTGATGTCAGGAATTTTCTGAATGCGGGGTAGGTTGGCGGCAGTTTTATGGAATGGCGCCGGAGGCTCGATGAATAGGCCAATCTCTCAGGAACTTTTATCGGACTGCATATGGCCTGCTCTACAATCTGTTGTGATTTTGCCGGATGGGCAGTGGCAATTATCAGCCGGTGTGCCGCATCCGGAGCGGTGCGTTCAAGAGCCGCGTATGCAACGGCGGAGTGGGGGTCGAGCAGGTATCCGTGTCGGCTGTGTACCGATGCTATTGTCGACATTATTTCTTCATCGCAGATGCTTACGGCCTTGATTTCGCCGCGCATGGCGTTCATGTCGCCGTGATAAAGGTCGGCAAGTCGCGGGAGGTTTGAGGGTATGCCCATATCCATGGCTCTGGCTATGGTTTCTATGGTGTTGCGGGGGAGCATGTCTGGCCCGTACTGCATGTAGTCGCAGAAGTGGCTGTTGGCGTTGCATCCGGCGACGACAGGCCCCATCGGCAGGCCCATTCTGCGGGCCATCACTGCGGCCGTGAGGGTGGTCATGTTGCCCACAGGCACTCCTATGGCGCACTGTGCCGGGTCGATTCCCGCCGATATAAGGCGGCTCACTCCATAGAAATATATTGCCACCATCGGAATCAGACGCGCTATGTTTACAGAATTGGCTGTAACAAGGTGCATGCTGTCGCGCAGGGAAAGGTCGGTCATTGCATGGCGTACGATTTCCTTGCAGTTTTCTATGCTGCCCTGCACTTCAATGGCTTTCACGTTCGGCGAGGTGCATCGCAGGTTGTCGCCTATATGTCTGCGTTCGTTTTTAGGGAACAGTATGTATACATTCACATCAGGCAATCCGGCTATGGCATCTGCAATGGCGCCTCCTGAGTTGCCGTTGGTAGCCATCAGTACATTAAGTTTCAGGTCTGTGCCGTGTTTGCGGCTGAGTTGCATCGACAGCTGGGCTATATAGCGGGAACTGATATCCTTGACTGCCATGGTCGGACCATGAAACAGTTCCAATGCCGATGTCAGGCTGTTTATCTGTACAAGTGGAATGTCGAAACTGAATGCTGCATCGGCAACATCCTTTACTATATGCCCGTCGACTTCTGACGCCAGCAAAGAGCCGGTTACGGCATATGCGATTTCTCTGAGGCTCATGCCCGGCGAATTTTTTATAAACGCATCGGGAAGCTGAGGAAGTGTTTCGGGCATATATAAGCCTTTGTCGGGAGCGATACTTCTTAATATGGCTTCCGTCAGGCCTACGGCCGGTGAATTATGGTTAGTGCTGATATATGACATATCGTGTTGTTTTGCACTCACAAATGTAGCGTATATTTTTATAACTGCGAAATTTTTTTAATAAAAAAAACATAAAAGCAGCCGGACGGTATGTCCGGCTGCTATTATGTCGAATATTGGGGAAC
>JAIDBM010000282.1 GCA_029056365.1 Muribaculaceae bacterium
ATTATTACTGCAAATTTACTACTTCTATTTCAGTTCCGGTTTGCCGATGCAAATCTAAGGTGGGGAACGGGGTCTTATATATAGGACGATATACAAAAAAATGTGACAGAACCGCTACAATTTTGGCGGATTCATATGAAAGACTTATCTTTGTGACAGACATCAATGTCAGAACAAAAAGTGGACCGTACGTTAACAATCTATAAGGCATCGGCAGGGTCAGGCAAAACGTATACTCTTGCTCTGGAATATATAAAACTGTTGCTCGGCGTGAAGAATGTCGAGACGGGAACGTACAGCCTTAATTCATCCAGATATTGTGGCCGGCGCCAGTCCGACCGCCATCGGCATATATTGGCCATAACATTCACCAACAAGGCCACCGAGGAAATGAAGGAGCGTATCGTATCGGAACTCCATGCCCTGGCCTCTCATACAGACGGAACCGCCGATGCGGCCTATGCGCTTCCGTTGATGTCGATCTTCGGTTGTACGCGCGAGGAACTGCGTGAAGTGGCGATGCTTGCGATGGAAGAATTATTGTACGACTATGGCCGGTTCAACGTAAGTACGATAGATTCATTCTTTCAACAGGTGCTGCGTGAATTCGCACGAGAAGTTGACAGACAAGGAGATTTCGAAGTTGAACTCGACGATGCTGCTGTGGTAGGCAACGGAGTGTCGATGATGCTCGATGACCTCAATTACGGCAAACCGGAGAACGGCGCACGCATGCAGAGGTGGATTTACGACTATATGCTGAACCGAATACGGGAGTCGGGGCGCCATAATATGCTTGACCGCAGTTCCGGACTTTTTGCGAGTCTGGTTGAATTTGTAGGCCGTTCATGCAGCGAAGACTATAAGGAATATGCCGATTCACTGATGGAGTATCTTTCGGACGAGCGGAAACTGGCGGACTTTCGCAAGCGTTTACGCCGAACGGTCGACGATGCTGAGCAGAACTTGTGCGCAAGTGCCCGCGATGCTGTTGCCGCTCTGGAATCGGAGGGTTTTGCACCGGAGGCTCTCAACCGGTATCTCCTCGGATATATAAGGGCAGTACAGGAAGGCAACGCACCCGATGGCAAGGCTTTGGAAAGCGGTGTGATGCAAGCCTTGTTGAATGGAAGCTATGATGATGCCAGAATATATGCCAAAGGCAATTGCCCGACTTCAGGAAAAGGCAAGAATAAAATCGTTCATTATCCTTCATCGGCTGTTGGAGTACGGCTTGAGGAATTTGCCGCCGGATACGACAGAGCTTATGCTGTCTCGGCTACATACCGTCCGACCCTCGTGGCGGCCGATAATCTTGAGTTTCTCGGGTTCGCGCTGAGATATATCGAACAGTTCCGACGCGAAAACAATCTTATTCTGCTGAGTGATACCAACGACTTCCTTGGAAAAATCATATCGGACGATGATGCGCCGTTCATTTACGAGCGGATGGGAGTGGTACTGAATCATTATCTGATAGATGAATTTCAGGATACCTCTCGAATGCAGTGGAATATCCTGCGTCCGCTGGTGTCCGCCGGAGTGGGGGACCGACACGACAGTCTTATCATTGGCGATGAGAAACAGGCCATTTACCGCTTTCGGAATTCCGACTCATCGATGCTTCACCGCACGGTGGCCGAATGCGACTTTCCCGGCCGCAATAAAGTAAAGGGTGGAGCCCCCGGAGAAAACACAAATTACAGAAGCGCTCCGGGTATGGTCCGTTTTAACAACACCGTGTTCGAACGTATGGCCTCGTTGCTGGAAGTTCCCGGTTTTGAGAATGTGGTACAGACCCTTCCGGACAGAGACGGAGCAGATGCCGACTCGTATATAAGTTTCATAAAAGTCGCTGACGATGAAGAAGCTCTGTCGGCGCTTGCGTCCGACATCTTGCGTCAGCACGAGTCAGGCTATGAGTGGCGCGATATAGCCGTGCTGGTGCGAGGTAACGCCGATGCCGCTAAGGTAGTGGACTATCTGCGTGAGAATCACCCCGAAATCAAGGTGCTTTCGGAAGAGGCGTTGTATCTGCGTAATTCTTCATCGGTAAAACTGATTATGGGTATGCTGAAACTGCTCGACCGCTCATATTCAAGTGTATCCGATGCCAGGCGTAGAACCGATAAAGACTCAATGGCCGTAATAAGCCGTTTCGACTATTATATGGCCGAGGGTTTATCGGCGCCCGAGGCTCTCCATATGGCTCTTGGCGATGAAGTAGCCGGTGGCAAGGCGGCCGAGGCGGTGAATGAATTGCGCGGAATGCATGCATCATCGCTGGGAGCAATGGTGGAGATGATTGTTCGACAGCGAATTCCTGCCGCGCAGCGCAAACGTGAGATGGCTTTCATATGTGCCTTCCAGGATATGGTGAGCGATTATTGCCGCAAATATCCCGATTCGGTGCATGACTTCGTAAAATGGTACGACAAGATTGGCCGGAAGCGGGCCTTGCCGGCTGCTCCGGATGTCGATGCCGTACAAGTGATGACGGTGCATAAGTCGAAAGGCCTGGAATGGGCCTGTGTGCATATCCCTTTTGCCAACTGGAGTCTTACAAAGAATACCGAGCGCTGGTTCCATCCAACGTATCAGGGGATTCCCTCCGAGATTACGCCGCCGATAATACTGGTTCCATCGTCAAAGGTGTTCGGGCACCGATATTCCCCTTATCGCGATGAATATCTGAAGGAAATGGACGAACAGCGCACCGACAGTCTCAACACTACATATGTGGCATTTACACGTGCGGCAAAAGAACTTATAGTGCACACCACCGGTAAGGAGGTGGGCTCGATAATCGAGTCGGTATTAACAGCGGAATCCTCGGAGGCGGAACTCTCCGACGGCTTGCATGTGGATACCGCCGGATTCTTTGCAACGCCCGACCGGATGGAGATTGGAACACCGACAGTGCCCGATCAGGAAAAAGCTCGTCGGCGAATGAAGGCCAGACAGGAGCGTACTGTTTCAGTACTGGACGATTACGAGGTGTATGACCGTGATGACACAAGAGAACTTGTGGCTATGCCGGACATTACTGTGGAAATGGGCGATATTGGCGCTGAAACAGTCGATGAGATACAGGCCCGGGAGATAGTCGATCCGTTGCCCGATGATTATGCAGGACCTGACTCCGAACAGCGTAGAAAGGCCGCACAACGGGGAACTCTGCTCCATGCCGTGATGGCGGAAATGAAATCTCCGGCCGATCTCGACCGGGCATTGGGCAGAGTGGCCAATGCGGCGGTGCTGGATTCGGCGACCACAGAGGAATTGCGCGGACTCCTTGTGTCGGCTTTCGAGCAGGATGATCCGAGAGTGGAGCGATGGTTCGACCCTCACGGGCGACTGCTTAGCGAACAAAGTATTCTTATGCCTGACGGATCGGTGCTGCGTCCCGACAGGATTGTGATTCATGCCGACGGGAGTGTCGATCTGGTGGATTATAAATTCACATCGTCAATGCGTCCGTCGCATCAGAGGCAGTTGCGCGATTACTGCCTGATGCTTAGGGGTATGGGTTATAAACGGGTAAGAGGACACCTGTGGTATCCGCTGCTTGGCCGGATAGCAAGTGAAAAAATAGACGAATAGTTATCAGTTAAGGAAAAATCATTAGTCACGATATATTTGAAAGATGAAAAAATTAGCAAGTCTTGGCCCGGCACTGGTTCTGGCCGTTTTCCCATCGCTGGCATGTACCAGCCTTATCGCGACTCCGGGCGCGAGTACCGATGGCAGCAGCATGATAACATATGCCGCTGACTCGCACACATTATACGGAGAACTTTATCATCAGCCCGCTGCCGACCATGCTCCGGGAAGCATGCGCAGGGTAGTGGACTGGGACAGCGGACGGTTCCTTGGCGAGATTCCTGAGGTAGCGCATACATATGCCACTATCGGCAACATGAACGAACACGGACTCACAATAGCCGAGAGCACATGGGGCGGACGTCATGAACTGGCCGGAAGCGGCATGATCGACTATGGTTCGCTGATATATATCACATTGCAGCGGGCACGTACAGCCAGAGAGGCCGTCGAGGTGATGACCTCGCTGGTACGAGACTACGGATATGCCTCCGAAGGTGAGTCGTTCTCTATCGCCGACCCCTCGGAGGTATGGATAATGGAGCTGATTGGCAAAGGAAAAACCGACAAAGGTGCGGTGTGGGTAGCCAGAAAGGTGCCCGACGGCTATATCAGCGGGCATGCGAACCACTCGCGCATACACAATTTCCCGCTTAATGATAAGGAAACGCTTTATTCACCCGATGTAATTGATTTTGCCCGCAGTCAGGGATATTTCAAAGGAAAAGACAAAGATTTCAGTTTTTCAAAGGCCTATGCCGTTACCGATGCCGGGGCATTGCGCGGATGCGATGCCCGTGTATGGAGTTATTACAACCGTTTTACCGACAAAGGAGTTGACCAGTATCTCGACTGGATTCTGTACGGACGTGGTGAAGCGATGCCCCTTTGGGTGAAACCCACCCGCAAGCTCAGCGCCGAAGACCTGAAATGGATGATGCGCGATCATTTTGAAGACACTCCGCTTGATATGACCAAGGACATAGGCGCAGGCCCGTTCGATGTGCCATATCGCTGGCGTCCGATGAATTTCACGGTCGATTCGGTTGAATATACTCACGAACGCGCCATAGCCACGCAACAGACCGGATTCTCGTTTGTGGCCTCGATGAACGCCGGTCGTCACGAATCCATGACCGGTATACTGTGGTTCGGAGTCGATGACGCCAATACCTGTGTGTATGTGCCGGTGTTCAATTCCACTCCGGAGCCTCCGCATCAGCTTGCCCACGGCAATGGCGACATGTACAACATATCCTGGGACGCCATGTTCTGGACAAACAACTATGTTGCCAATCAGGCTTATAACCGTTACAGCCAGATGATTCCCGACATCCGCCGCGTACAGTCGGCTCTTGAAAACCAGGCTTGCGAACTTGTAGGAAAAGCAATTGCCGATGTCGCCTCCATGGACAAGGAATCGGCAACAGACTACCTGCACCGTCTCACCGACAGCTTTACCGCCGATGCCACAGCGCAATATAAGGCGCTGGGCGACTATCTGCTCGTGAAATATCTCGATGGCAATATCAAGAAAGAGGAGAACGGACGTTTTGCCCGTACACCCGAGGGCATGCCGGTTCAGCCCGAATTCGGCGGATATAACGAACGCTATTTCCGCTCTGTCGCAAACGATGCCGGCGAGCGCCTGCGGGTTAACGAACTTGACCAGAACTAAAGATGACAATACCCGAAGCCGTGATGTGCCGTCGTTCGTCACGTACATATGATTCAGTGCTGAGCGATGCCGATTCACGCCAGATCGACATGTTTCTGAACCGCTTGCCAAAACGTCATTTCGGCAAAGGAATGGTGGGAATGCGCCGCATAGATTGCGGCGCAGGAGCCACGCCTCCCGGCACATACGGTTGCATCAGCGGAGCACATCACTATGTGGTGTCCTACACTTCAGATGCGGTGAACAACCTCACACGTATCGATTGCGGAATGATTTCGGAACTTATGGCGCTGTATGCCACGCAGGCCGGAATAGGCACCTGCCTGATGACAGGAACCATCCGTGACTCGGCATTTGCCAGAGACGCTTGTCTCGGCGGCGGCGATTCCCTCCTTCTGGCAAGTCCGCTGGGCCGTGTGCTTGCTCCGTGTCTGACCGAGAAACTGATCGGACGGATGTCGCGCAGCGGCACACGTATGCCTAAGGACCGTGTAGTGTTTTCCGACCGGGCCTTTACCATACCGTGGAAAGCATCGCCGGATGACTATGCATTGCAGCAGGCCCTCGACGGACTTTGCCAGGCTCCGAGCGCATACAACCGCCAGCCTTGGCGTGTTGTGGTTTGTGACAATCATATTGAGATTCATAACTCTGAGTCTGATTCGAACTCCTGGATCGGAATCGGATGCGCCATAACCAATTATTGTGCCATGATTGGCATACGGAGCGACTCACTGGATATCGACGGCACCGATGAACAACCGATAATCATAGCTCCGCGACCGATATAAATAAAATATCTGAAAAATTTATTGGACAAACTGCTTAAATCCCCGATTTTTTTGCTAAGTTTGCATCGTGTAACGATACACAGAAATGCTAACCGACTTAGAGGTCAATCTTAAATCATTTATATTCCCATGTTAGAGAAAACCGAAGTAAAAGTTCTCGACAAGGTGGTGGTCCGTTTTTCGGGCGACTCCGGCGATGGCATGCAGCTGGCCGGCAATATTTTCACCAATGTGTCGGCCGGAATCGGCAATCAGGTGTCAACCTTTCCCGATTATCCGGCGGAAATCCGTGCTCCGCAGGGCTCGCTTGGCGGCGTGTCCGGCTTCCAGGTAAGTGTGGGCCGTGGAGTGCATACACCCGGAGACAGTTGCGATGTGCTTGTAGCCATGAATCCTGCCGCCTTGAAGCAGAACGTAAAGTTTCTCAAACCAGGCGGTGTGATAATAACGGATATTGATTCCTACCGTGAGGCTGACCTCCGCAAGGCTCAGTTTAAAACAGAAAATCCGTTTGAAGAGCTTGGCATAAAGCAGACTGTGCTGGAGGTTCCGGTCACAGCCATGACACGTGCCGCACTGGCCGATAGCGGCCTCGACAACAAGAGCGTGCTCAAGTGCCGTAATATTTTTGCACTCGGTCTGGTGTGCTGGCTGTTCGACCGGCCTCTCGAAAGCGCCCTTCATCATCTGAAAAAGAAATTCAGCCGCAAACCTGCTGTATATGAGGCGAACGCCAAGGTGCTTCAGGCAGGTTTCGACTACGGACATAATATTCATGCCTCGGTATCGGTGCACCGTATAAACACCGACAATCCGAAACCTGGCGTATATACTGATATCAACGGAAATACAGCCACGGCATGGGGCCTGATAATGGCAAGCGAGAAATGCGGACGGCCGCTGTTCCTCGGCTCCTATCCCATCACTCCGGCCACCGACATATTGCACGAACTTGCAAAACGGAAAGACCTCGGAGTCAAGGCTTGCCAGATGGAAGACGAAATCGCCGGCGTATGTTCGGCCATAGGCGCTTCATTCGCGGGCAATCTTGCTGTGACAAGTACCTCAGGCCCCGGACTTGCGCTTAAGAGCGAGGGCATAGGTCTGGCTGTTATGGCCGAGTTGCCCCTGGTTGTGATTGATGTGCAGCGCGGCGGCCCGTCGACAGGCCTGCCCACCAAGACAGAGCAGACCGACCTGATGCAGGCCCTTTATGGCCGCAACGGCGAATCGCCTCTGGCTGTAGTGGCGCCGGTGTCGCCTACCGACTGCTTTACCATGGCATTCGAGGCATGCCGTATAGCGGTGGAACATTCCACTCCGGTAATATTGCTCAGCGATGCGTTTATCGGAAACGGATCTTCGGCATGGAGAGTGCCTGAAGCCGATGAGTATCCTGAAATAAAGGCACCAGAGGTCAGACTCGCCGAAGGACAGCGTTTCTGTCCTACCATGCGCGATGAAGACACTCTGGCCCGTCCGTGGCCTGTGGCAGGAACCGAAGGCCTCCAGCACCGTCTCGGCGGACTTGAAAAGGACATCCGCACCGGAGCGATAAGCACCGATCCGCTCAACCATGAGCGCATGGTTGAAATCCGTCGCCGTAAAATCGAGAATATAGCCAACAACATACCGGCGCTTGAGGTTATGGGTGACCCGGAGGCCGACACACTGCTGCTTGGCTGGGGCGGAACGTACGGACACCTGCTGACTGCGGCTAACGAACTCTGTGCCTCGGGCCGTCCTGTGGCAATGGCACAGCTGCGGTACATAAGTCCGCTTCCCGCCAATACAGCCGAAATACTGCGCCGCTACAGCAAGGTAATAGTCGCGGAACTCAATTCAGGAATGCTTGCCGACTATCTTCAGGCAAAATTCCCGGATGTCGAGATACACCGTATTAATAAAGTACAAGGTCAACCATTTATGGTGAGCGAGATTGTAGCCGCCGTAGACCGCATAAACTCTCTCAATACCGTAGCACAATGATCAGCGAACAACTTACCGACAACAACTGCTGTGCCAAGGCACAGGAATTTAAACCAGCCGATTATAAAAGCGACCAGAGTGTGCGCTGGTGTCCCGGCTGCGGCGACCATGCCATATTGAACACGCTGCACAAGGCCATGGCTGAACTTGGCGTGCCTCCGCACCGTATAGCCGTGATTTCCGGTATCGGATGCAGCTCACGTCTGCCTTATTATATGAACACATATGGCTTCCATACCATACATGGACGTGCCGCCGCGATTGCTACCGGCTTCAAGGTGGCCAATCCCGAAATGGAAGTGTGGCAGATAAGCGGCGACGGCGACGGTCTGGCTATCGGCGGCAATCACTTCATACATGCCATACGCCGTAACGTGGACATAAACATGTTGTTGTTCAACAATAAAATCTACGGTCTGACAAAGGGCCAGTACTCGCCCACAAGCGAACGTGGATTTGTGTCCAAATCTTCGCCATACGGCACAACGGAAGATCCGTTCATTCCTGCCGAGCTGGTGTTCGGCGCACGCGGTAATTTCTTCGCGCGGGCCATCGATGTGGATCTGGAGACATCGCGCGAGGTAATGGTGGCCGCCGGACGGCATAAGGGAACATCTGTTGTGGAAATTCTTCAGAACTGCATGATTTTCAACAATGGGGTGCATAACCGTTACGCCGACCGCACAGTACGCGCCGACCGTACCATACATCTGCGCCACGGACAGAAAATGATATTCGGCGCCGACTCAAACAAAGGACTTGTGCAGGACGGATTCCTGCTGAAGGCTGTGACCATAGGTGAAGACGGTTATACTATGGACGATGTGCTTGTTCACGATGCCCATTGTGCAAGCAACTTCCTTCACCAGCAGCTGGCCATGATGGACGGTGAGTCGCTGCCTCTGGCTGTGGGAGTGATACGCGATGTCGATGCGCCCACGTACAACGATTCTGTGACCGAACAGGTTCGCGAGGTGCGGGCCCACAAAGGCTTCGACTGCCTGCGGTCGATGATACTCTCCGGGGAAACCTGGACTGTTGAGTAGACAAATAATAAGGGAGCCGCGCTATCCTGCTCTGACTGCGTACGCCTGCAGGCGTGTATCCGCATCAGACATGGAAGCTGCGGCCCCCTTGTTATCCAATGACATGAACATGGAAAGATTACAATTATATATAAGTAAATCACTAAGAGGGTTCAAGACCCTGACCAGTATCAACGGAACGGAGTCTGTCCGGCGTCATCTGCGGGACCTGCGTACCGCACTCGAGACAGTGGCCTATGATTCGGCCGAGAAATGTGTGTTCTATCTTCTGCAATACATCGAGGGCGCCACATTCTTTACGGTTCTGCGTACAATTCCCGACAAGCCGCTCGACCACCTTGCCGCCACTATAGCCATACCGGAAGGAACCGTAGTAGAAGCGGAAGACCTTTACCAGATAATACGGGAGGTAAGGCGCAAAGTGTCGAATCCCGGCATGAATGCGGAGGATATAGCACAGCTGCGGGTTGTGTTCGCGCGGGAATATCCGGTCGACCGGGATGCCGGACGTCAGGTGCCGTCGGAGGGCCGTGCTTTTGCGTGCAGATATTTTGGCGGCGATACAGGAGTGAGCTTACGCGATTTTCTTGGCGATAATCTTTATCAGCCCATGTTCACCTCATACGCCGGAGTTCTTCTGGCCGATGCCTCTCTGCCATTCACTCTCAGCGGAACAGACCTTACCGACCAGCCGCTGAGCAAGGTTGTGAATCTGTTGCCGCCGAAACGGATTCCCGACTACGTTCCGCATATATTCCACAGGGTGTTCGACCGCCCCTTCAAGGTAGCACTCGGGTCAGAGATGGAGATACTCTGGCGGCGTCCGGGATTCGAAGACGTTGTCCAGAGGGTTAATGTCGATGCCGATGGAATCAGACCGGAAGCGGCTGTCACTGCCGATTCCCGCAAAACTATATCATCGGCGTCATTTTTTGTAACATCGCGGACCTCCGACAAGCAGTTGCCTGAAGTTAGCATTCGTGTAAATGGAGTGGAAATTACCGACCGACATGAATTCACCCAGAGCGAGCTTGAAAATGCCCAGGTGTGTATAACCGCGCCAGGCCATCATGCTTACAACGGAACCCTTGATCTCGCCTCGACCACACAGGCTTTGATAGAGCTTGCCGAGCGGGAAAGACCCCGTGCCGCAAGCACTGTTGTTGATCCGGAGGCTGTGCGCCGAGCTGCCGAGGCCACACGTCGTATGAACAGTAATTACCGCCTTGAAAACAATGGCAAGAAGTGGTGGGTGAAGCTACTGCTGATGCTGGGCGGCGTTGTGCTCGCTCTGGCGATATGTCTGTTGCTCTTTCCTGGACTTTTCGGCGATACATCCGACGAACCGGTGATTCCTCAGCGCCGGGAAGCAGATTCGGTTGCGCCGGCCGCATCCATCGCATCCATGAAAATGCAGGCTGGAGAATCTGCCGCGCAGACACCCGGACCGGATTCTACTGCGGCCACAGTTGCTGAAGTAAAGGAAGCCGTCGACAATTCCAAGGCCGTGGCCTTCCTCGACGGAAACTCATCGGGTGGATGGTGGAGTGAGAAGGAGCTTGCCGCCTATCCCGAGCTCAAGGGCTTGTATGAAGCGCTCAACACCTATGATTTCGATGCGCTTACCGAAGTATGGCCACGCCGGTTCCCCGACTGCGAGTGGCTCGGTACAATCGCGCGTCATGCAGCCAACGCAAAAGCAAAGAAACTCGATCCGAAAACCGGTGCTCATGCCCCGAACTATACCGGAAGCGGCAGGATACACCGGCGCGAATATATAAACTGGATCGACCGACGACAGGATTAGCCATAACAACTATATCATACTTATTTAATTGGGATGAATCACATAATCAGGGCTACAGCAGCCTTTTTAATCGCGTCTTCGCCTGTATCGGCGGTAGCTTATACCGTCGAATCGGTAACTGATGCCGGACGCACTGTCAGGGTAACGGCAATTACCGACAATATAATTCGGGTAAGTAATTATTCGGAAGGCGAGAATGAATTCACGGGTCCGGCATCGGTCCTCGACACATCGAAGTCCACAGCAACCGTAACGTCTGCGAAGAGTGCCGATGGCCGGGTGGAGTTTTTTACCACTGCAAGTGGAGTGGACTGTTCTGTAAATACACGTACCGGCGGAGTCACCATCATGTCGGGAGCAAACAGTCTTGTAGCGGACAACGGAGTGCGTGTGACTGAAAACGGGCACCGTCGTCTGGATCTCTATACTACAGCATCTGGTTCGTTCTACGGCGCCGGCGAGCGCGGCCACAGACTCAATCTGCGTGGTGACACGCTGGTTATGTATAACAGGCAGAACTACGGATATACAGGATCAGACCCGCGTATAAGCCAGATGAACATCACGATGCCTCTGTTTCTCAGCACCGATGGATTCGCACTTGTGTTCGATGATTATGCGGCGGCCGAGATGATACTTTCCAATCCGATAAGCTATATAAGCGAGAGCAACCGTCCGGTTTCATATTACTATGTAAGCGGGGTCGGAAGCCTGGCCGAGCTTACCGGTCGGCTGACTGAACTCACCGGTCGTCAGGATTTGCCTCCGTTCTGGGCCATGGGATATATTACCTCCAAATACGGATATCACGACCGGGCCGAGACTCTTGGCACTATCGATACTCTGCGACGGCATGGTTATCCGGTCGACGGCATTGTGCTTGATCTCTACTGGTATGGCAAAGAGCAGGATATGGGACGCCTCGACTGGGAGCCGTCGCAGTGGCCCGACCACGCCCGCATGCTCGACAAGCTTAAAAAGCAGGGAGTGAATCTTATAGCGATTTCGCAGCCGTATGTGCTGCGCAACGGAAAAGCGATAGACAATTACCGGATGGCCGACAGTCTCGGCCTGTTTGTACAGTCGCCCGAAGGAGGCCATCAGGAGGTTGAGATATGGGTAGGCGAAGGAGGTATGTGGGATATGAGCAATGCCGATACCCGCAAGTGGCTGTATGATCGATACAAGGCGCTGACCGACGGAGGAGTTACAGGCTGGTGGGGCGATCTCGGCGAGCCGGAGGTGCATCCGGAGACCGGCATTCATGCCAATGGCCTGACAGCCCGCCAATACCATAATCAGTATGGCAACGACTGGTCGTCGGTGATATATGAGCTTTTTAAAAAGGAATACCCCGAAACCCGACTGATGACAATGATGCGGGGCGGTACTACAGGTCTGCAGCGATACAATGTATATCCATGGAGTACCGATGTGTCGCGGTCGTGGGGCGGTCTTGCCCCGCAGATTATCATAATGCTTAACTCCGGACTCAGCGGTCTGGGATATATGGGGCACGATGTTGGCGGATTTGCGGTAGACCCCGAAAAACCGTATGACGCCGAACTTTATGTGCGTTGGCTGCAGCTCGGACTTTTCTCGCCCATATTGCGCACACACGCGCAGCTGTATGCCGAGCCGTACAATTATCCGCAGCACGAGGCAGTGGTGAAATCGCTTGTAAAGGAGCGCTACCGCTGGCTGCCGTACAATTACACACTTGCATATGAGAACGCGTCGAAGGGATGGCCTCTGGTTCGTCCGCTGGAGTTCCATGGCAAGGCTACAGGCCGCTTCGACAATGTTACCGACGAGTACCTCTGGGGGCGCGATGTGCTGGTAGCGCCTGTAATGACACAGGGCGCCACAAGTCGCCGTGTGGTGTTCCCCGCTGGACAATGGTACGATTATAATAACCCCGCACGTGTTTTCTGCGGTGGAGATACAATCGAATATGACGCGCCGCTTGAGATGTTGCCGCTTTTTGTGCGGGCCGGAGCGTTCCTGCCTTCGGCTGAATACGCCATGCGCAATACGGGCGACTACAACCCCGGGGAAATATGTGTGAGCTATTATCGGCAGGACAAGGGCCGGAGTTCGTTTACAATGTACGACGACGACCGTTTGTCGGCCGGTTCGCTTGCCGAGGGCCGGTACAGGCTCACTACATTCACATCCGATGTGCGCCCGGACGGTTCGCTTATGATTGAGCTTTCCTCCGAGGGCAGTTACAAAGGCGCTTCGTCGAAAGTAAGATATTCATTTGTTTTGTATGGATTTGAATCGGCGCCTGCCGTGGTGGATGCCGATGGAAAGAATGTGAAGTTCACTTACGACAGCGCTGACCGGAGTGTGCGCTTCACACTTGTAAACCCGTTGAAGATTAATATAAGATAAGGATATATGTTTTCAGGAATAGTAGAAGAGGCAGCCACTGTGGTGGCTGCGGATATGTCCGGCGGAAATCTGCAGTTGCGTGTACGCAGCTCCTTTGCCGGAGAGTTGAAAATCGACCAGTCGGTGGCCCATAACGGAGTGTGTCTGACGGTAGTTGAGCTTTTCCCTGATTCAACCTACACGGTAACAGCGATACAGGAGACACTCGACCGGTCGAACCTCGGACGTCTCGGAGTGGGCGACAAGGTGAATCTTGAGCGAAGCATGATGCTCAACGGGCGTCTTGACGGACATATCGTGCAGGGCCACGTCGACTGCACTGCGGTATGCACTGCGGTGGAGGAAGTCGATGGCAGCCATTATTTCAGTTTCCGTTATGATATTCCGGCGGATATGGCACGCAAGGGTTACATGACAGTGGAAAAAGGTTCGGTGACTGTAAACGGAGTCAGCCTCACTGTGTGCGACAGCACAAGCGATTCATTCCGGGTTGCCATAATACCCTATACGCTTGAGCACACCAATTTCTGTCAGATTAAGAAAGGAAGTGTGGTGAACCTTGAATTCGACATCATAGGTAAATACCTGGCCAAGCTGAAGGAATTCTGAATCAGAGCATGATTTTCTGCCGTGCGATTATATAGACGCCGTGCGGCAGATTCTCGATGGCCGTTTTGCCGGCGCTGTAGTATATATGGCGCAGCGGACGGCCATCGGCTGTATAGAGCGTGGTTGTGCCGGGTGTCTGTGACTCGATGATGATGCTTGAACCGCAGGCGGTGACGCCGAGAGTACTTCCGGCAGTTATGTCTGACGTTCCTGCCGATGTGATGCGTATCGACACTATGCGCGACCAGATTGATTCTGTATCTTTATAGGAATGGGCCTTGAACCGGTATTGTACCAGTCCGGCTGGAACATCGAAGTCGCGGAAAAAAGTCTCGCGACCCTGTTTGTAGTCTTTCCCCGGTTCGATAAAAGCTATGTCTTCCCATTGCAGACCGTCGGTTCGCCGTTGTACGGTGTATCCGGTACAGGTTTCGCCGTTATGGTCGTAGAAATCGATGCGGACACGCTTGTTTGAGTACCTTATGCCTTTGATTCGTGGTGGCGCTATGCGCCAGTGGTGGATGTATTCGCACTCGCGGTTGAATGCCGGGCGGGAATTGAAGTCGGCGAATATCTGTCCGGCCGGAGTCAGCTTGTCGCCAATGGCAATGGCTCTGGCATCTTCCACCCAGTTGTAGAAGGCATGCCGTTCGAGCCACGGGCATTTGTCGAAAGCATCCAGCGCTTTTTCCAGCCATCGGCATTGAACTTCGGAATTTGCCCGGGTGTGCGGCCGGGGAACATCAACCGTGTTACCGTTTTCATCGGGTATTATGTTGAAATCGGCATCGCGCTGCGGTCCGTGTTGGTCGGGCCAGTATTCGTTTGTCCAGTTTGCGCCGTTGTTCCATTCGGTTATCCACATCGGGCGCCCTCCGTAGGTGTTGCGGCATAAGTCTGAAATGGTATTGGCCAGTGCATACGGGTCCTGGGAGTCCCAATACATATGTGTCGCCACAAAGTCAACCCGATAGTTCAGCGAGTCGGCTTTGGCGAGAACTTCCCGAAGCCATTGTTTGTTTATATTGTCGGGCGCCGGCGAGCCGATACGCAGTCCCGATTTCATGAATTCGGGCCATAAGTCGATAGCTATTTCCGTGCCGAGGTCCGATTGGTCGGCATGGTCGGGTTCGTTGAATCCGAGAACCGATGCAGTTTCTGTTCGTGATGCGATGTTTTCCCAGCTGTCCCACCATCGGTTATGGCGCATGGGTACATATTCGCAATCGGCCGATGAACTCGCGCCTGCACCCCAGTCATAGAACCATGCGGAGCGGGTCAGCTCCGGATATTGTTCCCCTCCGGAAAACCCGCGTTTGCCGGTCCAGTCGTGTCGGCATACCCTTATGAAGGAAACGAAATCGAGTCCCTCCGGCATCTGATTCACAATCAGGTCGTCGTCATCGGCTATGAAAACCCGGGAGTATCCTGTGCCGTCGGGGTTATTGGCCATGGTGCATGAAAATCCGCGTTTCAGGCGGAACGAACGTATTGAGTTGTCGAATCCGCCGATTGATTCTTCGGGAAGCAGCTGTTGTTCTTCCGTAGTTTCGGACCGATAATATCGGTCGTATTGCAGCACCATGTTTTCGCCGTTGCAGTTTTCCTGTTTGTACACTGTAAGAGGATTACTCCAGCCGTCGGCTATCACAATGGCGCCGTTGCCGTATCTGGAGAGTCTGTCGCGGGAGGCATCGAATTCCCGTCCGTCTATGGTAATTTCCGAAGTGTTCACTTCGGAGCACCGGCGGTTTTCGAAAATATGGCAATCGCCCTGGTTCCGGAGATTGATTTGCCCTGACAAAAACAGGGCCGGAATAAAAGAGATGGATGCAATGACAAATTTCTTCATGGTGGTGCAAAATTAATATGCAGCCGCCGGAAAGGAAGATACCGGATTATGAAACAAACGGAAGAAAATCGGAACGGGGGTGTCACTGCATTCGGGCCCGCTTTACATTACAGTTCCCCGATGAGCACTAAACACGGAAGGCCGCAGCCTGGGCAAGTACTTTTGAGCGGATGTCGTGGGGTGGAGTGTCAAGAATTTCCGGAGTGGCGTTGAGTTCGTACAGTGCGCTTATCACCCCTGCCACAACTCCTGCCCGCCAGCTGAGATTCTGCAGACGGTCGGAAGGAATGTCTACCGAAGTCACCTCTTTGCCGCTGTAATAGCTGATGCGGTGGTTGTTGATGTCGACACTTACGAGCGAGCGGCAATAAAAGTCGATATGGTTGTGATATGCGGCATTCTCGGTGTCGGCGCCGAAAATCAGACGCAGGTCGGCATCGCGGGCAATGACGACATTGGCGAATTCAAGATTCTCGAGTATCGCCGGCATGATGCGGGTTATGCGCGGTTCCATCTGAGGCAGGAATCCGGGCAGATAAACGAGCACGGCCTTGCGTTCGCTGCAGTGTTGCAGGAGCTGTGTGATCCGCGGACGCATGCGTCGGTCGAGAGCGTAGAAACCGCCGAACAGAACAATGTCGCCTTCGTTTACACGTGGCCATACTATATCGAAACATTCATCGGGGTATTGCTCATAGCGGGTCACTGCCGACAGTCCGGAGTTGTCGGTAAAATACAGGGTTATCGGGGTGCGTCCGTCGGGATAGCGGTCTACGGAACTGATGTCTACACCGGAATCTTTCAGGAACCCGGTAACAATGTCGCCGACATTGTCGGTCGAAGCTTCCGATGCCATTATCACGGGCAGTTTCATTCCGGCCAGCAGTGCGGCGGCATTCACGATGCGTCCGCCCGGCATGCTGTCGACAGGCTTGCCGTCGCGGAATATTATATCGAGTCCGCACTCGCCGATACAGATTATTTTTTTCATTGGTCGTTGTTTTTTCGTGCTGCGCTGCCAAGATACCCGCCGTGGTGACGCAGAGCGTATTGCTGGCGGGTGAATCCAATCAGGCGCATTGTGTTTACAACCAGAACATCGCCTATTACAGTCATCATGGTTGTGGAGGTAGTGGGGGTAAGGCCCAGCGGACACACTTCGGGTGCGCCGCCTGTGAAGAGAGCCGCATCGGCAAGTTGGGCCAGCGGCGAATCGGGGTTCCCGGTTATTACAATTATCGGGAGGTTTTCGTAAAGTCCGTGAGCCAGTTCGCAGAGCTGGAGAATTTCGGTGGTTTTTCCGGAGTTCGATATCAGCAGCAATACATCGTCGGGGCGAAGCAGACCGAGATCGCCGTGCTGTGCTTCGGACGGATGCAGATACACAGCCGGTGTGCCAGTGGAAGAGAATGTGGTGGCTATGTTCATTGCAATCTGTCCGGCTTTGCCCATGCCTGAGGTAACGAGCTTGCCGCCGGCGTCGTGTACTCGGCCGATAATAATCGAAATAGCTTTTGCATAGGCTTCGGAAACCGGTATGGCGCTGATTGCCCGGCTTTCGGCTTCAATAATGGCCTTCATTGAGGCCATTATTTCATTTTTATCAATATCCATGGTTCAGGAAAGATCAAGCACAACGTTGTCGTTGCCTTTTTCGTAATATTGTTTTCGTAGGGGATGGCGGTGTGCGCGGTCGTCGCGTTTTCGGTTGCGAAGGATGTCGATGGCTGTGTATATGGCCTGCCGCATCGATTCTTCGTTAGCCTGGCCTTTGCCGGCGATGTCGAATCCGGTGCCGTGGTCGGGCGAGGTCCGCACTATGCTTAGCCCGGCTGTGACGTTCACGCCGGCGTCCATAGCAAGAGTCTTGAACGGGGCCAGACCCTGGTCGTGATACATGGCGAGCACACCGTCGAATTTCTCATAGGCTCCGCTGCCGAAGAACCCATCGGCGGCATATGGTCCGAAGGCCAGTACACGGTGTTTCTGACGCAGTTCGGTAATTGCCGGGGAAATGATTTCCTGTTCTTCGGAACCTAACAGACCGTTGTCGCCGGCATGCGGATTCAGAGCCAGCACGGCTATTCGCGGAGCGTTCACACCGAAGTCGTAATGCAGCGAGCGGTTGAAGGCAAGCGCTTTGTCAATTACGAGTTCTTTTGTCACGGCGGGAGCGATGGCAGCGAGCGGAAGGTGGGTTGTGGCGAGGGCCACACGCAGTCGGTCGTTGCATAGAATCATAAGTGCCTGCCGGTTGTTCTCGCCGTCTTCGGAGTCATCGTTCATCTGTGCCTGTAGATATTCGGTGTGTCCGGGAAAGTTAAAGCTGTCGTTCTGTATGGTGCTTTTGCATATCGGTGCGGTTACAATGGCATCGACCAGTCCGGCCTTGAGGTCGGCCACAGCCCGTTCGAGCGAGGCCAGAGCGGCTGCTCCGCTTTGTGACGAGGCATTTCCGGGTTCGGCTTTGAATTCTTCCGGCACGACATTGATTATATAGGCGGCTCCTTCGTGCAGGTTCCCCGCCTCTGTAATGTGTGTCATCGGTATGTTCGGCAAACCGAGGAGTTTCCGGTATTGTGAGGCAATTTTCTGCGACCCGTATAGAACAGGTGTGCATAGTTCGAGTATTCGGTTGTCTTCGAGAATTTTAAGAATAATCTCGTAGCCTATGCCGTTGGGGTCGCCATGAGTAATGGCTATGCGGGGGAGTCGTTCGTTCATATTTCTTCTTGTTTGTCTTTTTTCTTGCCGGCGAGCATGCCGCAGGCAGCCATGATGTCTTCGCCTCTCGATGCCCTGATTGTAGCGGTGACGCCGAGAGAGTTGAGGCGGTCGCGGAATGTTTCCATCACGGAGGTGGTGGCTGGTTTCAGTCTGCTGTCAGGAATCATATGGAAGCGAATAAGGTTCACTCTTGCCGAAGTGCCTTTTATCAGTCGTGCCAGCCCGTCGGCATGGCGCAGATTGTCGTTAAGTCCGGCCCAGATTATATATTCCACCGACAGGCGGCGCTGGTGCGCGAAGTCGTATCCGCGCAGAAGTTCGAACAGCTGGCGGGCGGGCCATGCTTTTTCTACAGGCATAAGCTGGAATCGTTCTTCGCTGAAAGGAGAGTGTATGCTTACTGCGATGTGTACTTTTGTGAGGTCAAGGAGCTTTTTCAGTCCGGGCAGGTTTCCTACGGTTGATACGGTGATACGTTTCGGACTCCAGGCCAGTCCCCATGGTGCGGTAAGAATTTCGATTGCACGCAGAACGGAGTCGAGGTTGTCGGTTGGTTCGCCCATGCCCATGAAAACGATGTTCGTGAGCGATTCGGAGTTTTCGATGCTCAGAATCTGATTGATAATCTGAGCGGTGGTAAGCTGCCCCTGGAATCCTCCCCGTCCGGTCATGCAGAATTTGCATCCCATTTTGCACCCGGCCTGTGAACTGACGCAAAGAGTGGCGCGTTCTTTGTCGGGTATATATACGGCTTCAATGTCGCGTCGTCCGCAGCCTTCGAACAGATATTTTATGGTGCCGTCGGCCGAAACCGCCTTCATCAGCGGCGGTTCAAGTCCGATGCAGTATTCTTCGGCAAGGCGTTTGCGGGCCTGTTTCGACAGATTTGTCATCTGGCTGATGTCGGTAGCCCGTTTCTGATATAGCCACTGCGCAATCTGGCCGGCCGCGTATCCGGGCATTCCGAGGTCCGACACTATCTGCCGTAGCTGAGGCAGGTCGCGGCCTATCAGCGGTTTTTTGTTTGATTCGGTCATTTGAGTGAATTGAACAGGTTGGTGCATCCGTTCTGAAGCAGGTCGAGTACGTTTTCGAAGCCTTCGGCTCCGTCGTAATAGGGGTCGGGGATATGGTCGAAGCGTAATGCCGAGTCGACCCATGCCGCCATGGGAGCGATTTTCTGTTCTGCCTCCGGAGTGGGAGCGATTCTGTGCAGGTTGCTCAGGTTGTTGTGGTCCATGCCTATGATGAGGTCAAATTCATCGAAGTCGCTTTCGCTTACCTGACGGCAGATGTGTGTCAGTTCAATTCCCCGTCTGCGGGCATGTATGCGCATGCGCTGGTCGGGCAGGTCGCCTATATGGTATCCGCCGGTGCCCGCCGAGTCGGCAATGAAGCGGCCCGACATGGAGTTTTCCTCTGCAATTGCACGAAATACGCCTTCTGCGGCCGGCGAACGGCATATGTTGCCGAGGCATACAAAGAGGATTTTTATTTTCTCGTTACCCTGCAGGCGCCGGGCGGTATTGTCTATGATGTTTTTGTCCATGCTCAAATCGGAATTATAATGCAAAGTTAGCTAAAATTAGCGGGAAATCCTATAGCAGACCATATATACATATACCAAAAGTGGAGATGCCTCACGGTATCTCCACTTTTGATAATAAACCAATCATTATCAC
>JAIDBM010000283.1 GCA_029056365.1 Muribaculaceae bacterium
CACATAATCCGCTCCAGTTCCTCGATGTCGGAGGCTGTAAGCTGCTCGATGTTCTTGATTTTGTTGAGTACCGGCAGGTCGCGGTTCTTTGCAAGGAAATCAAGCACCTTCTGGCGGTAAGTTACTGTAGTAACGAAGCCTGTGGCGAGGCCACCGTCAGTGATGTTGTCATCAACATCCACCTCAAATGTCTTGGAGGCTTCGCCGACAAGGAATTTGAGAAGGCCGCGGATTTCCTTACGCATATTCTCAATCGAGGCGAGAGTCTTGTTGTTCCAGAAGTCGGAGGTCATAAGCTCGTTGAGATAATCCATCTTTGCGATTATCTCAGGGATGCCGGCCTGTTTGCGCAGTGCATCGACTATATAGGTGATCTTTGCCTCGTATTGAACGGCGGCAAAGGTGTCATCCACCATCGATAGTTGCACATAAAGCGCAAGGAGGTCAAACTTTTTCGCTTTCTCATTGTCAGACGCCTTGCCGTACACGGCTTCCGGTTCTGCCGCGATATTCGATTCATGAACGCTCGGCGAAGAAAAGGCGTTCGACACCAAAGGCGCGACATCGTTCTTCATTTCGAGAACGTCAGTAGCTTTGATATGAAGCCACGATTCAGGAGCGCGGAAGCGAGTAACCGCTTGCCAGTGGTCGCGGACTGATATATGGCTGTCAGGCAATTCGACAATCTGATTGCGCAAAGTGGTTTTCAGTTCGTCGTGAAAACTCTTGGCAAACTCGTTTTGCTGATAATCGGGAGCCTGAAGGCAGTAGGCAATATCGGCACGGACTCCGAAAATGCGCTCTGTGAGCGACTGCACCGCCGGAGCGGTCTGGTCGTTGATGTGCGTCTCGAAGTAATTGAAGTTGCCACAGTAATCGAATATGTAAAACTCTTTCTTGTCCTTGCCCGCGCCGAAGATGTCCGGACTGAGGCGAGTGCCACGACCAATCATCTGCATAAACTTGATGCGCGAGCGCACACGTTTGAAGAAAACGAGGTTGAGAACGTCGGGCACATCGATGCCGGTGTCGAGCATATCTACCGACACGGCAATCTGGGGCATGGAATCGCGCTGCTCGAAGTTGTCGATGAGCGACTGCGCGTATTTGATTGAGTAATCAATCTGACGGCAGAACTCAGGACCGAGACCGGGATAAAGCAGGTTGAACCGTTTTACAATAAGCTCGGCGTGCTGACTGCTGAAAGCGAAGATGATTGACTTGCCGATCTTCTCGCCGCTGTCTACTCTCAGGCCGTTCTCCATGAGGTCTTGGAGAACGAGGTCGATGGTCTTGGTATTGAAGATATACTTATATATCTCGTTGCTCTCGATGTCACGAGGCTGTAATGGAGTATCGGGTTCACCGTTGGCGGCTTCATACTCCCACACCTTTTCAAGCTGTTCCTTTTCGGCGGCAGAGAGATTGTCATACTTGATGCCGTCGTTTATCACGTCGGAATCTCGTTTGATACCGACCGGGGGCACAAGGTAGCCGTCGGCCACGGCCTCGTCAAGTTCGTAAGAGAAATTGGGGATACCGCCTTCCAACTGGAGCAGGTCATAAGTGGATTTATCCACCTGATCGCGAGGGGTGGCTGTCAGACCCACGAGCAGAGAGTCGAAGTAGTGAAAAATCGCGCCATACTTGCCGAATACCGAGCGGTGGGCCTCGTCGATGATGATAAGGTCGAAACGTCCTACAGAGAAAGTCTTGTCGTCGGCA
>JAIDBM010000284.1 GCA_029056365.1 Muribaculaceae bacterium
GAAAAATTACCCGCTCCGGACTGAAGCGGGTAAGGGAGGATGTGCTCTTTATTTTAGTTTAAATGAAAGAGCCGTGGCGCCGTATGCCGACGCACTCTCTATCTTAAGGATTTTTAATTCCTGTTTGCTCAGATTTTTACATTCAGTGTCTTGTTGAAGTACTGAACGGCAAGCCTGCCGTTTGACTGGCCGATGCCTGCGGGAGCGATTTTCGCCTGCGGTGTACCGGCAGGAGTCTGATTGATTTCAACATAAGGCGGGAACGAAATCTGACCCTTGCCACCGTTGTTGTACGGGCCAACGCCACTTTCCTCAAAGAAGAAGCAGGTGTTCACGCTGATAACATTGTCTTTGAAGGTAGAACGTTCATCAGGAGCGATATTTTCCTCGACATCCAGACCCATTTCGAGGCAGTAGCCTTCACCATTGCAGATGGTAAGCATACCGAGAGGAAGCACGTCAGGACGGAAATCAAATCCGGACACACTGGGCAGAATTGCCGGATTCTCAGGATCGTTGAGGTCGACCTGCCAGTAGTAGCGGCCACCGGCGGGAGCTATGTTGTAAGAACGCAGACCTTCATAGAACATCGGCGACTGATAGGGATTCACCAGACGGTACAGAAGAGGGTCGGCATCGTTCACCTCGAACGAGCAGTCGAACGAGTAGTCGAATCCATCAAGGCCGAAGATGGGGAATATCCAGCCGTCGACCACGTTGCAGGTGCCGACGTGAGTCCAGCTTTCTTCGGGATAAACACGCTGGTATTCCACCTCGATTGTGTTGGCACCGTAAGCGGTGTCGTCGAGAATGGTTACAGTGAGCATGATGGGTTCATGAATCTCCATGAGTTCGTTGTGAGCCACCACCGGTATATATCCCATGGGAGCGCTGGTGGTGTAAGTGAACTGCTCGGGAACTGTAAAGAGGTTCTTCGGTCCATCGACATAAGAGTCGCTGAGAGCATCGTAAACCTTTACAGAGTAAGCCAGACGCACAGACTCGCCCACAGTGTTGGAAGTACGGCAAATCTGGATGTTGAACGTGTTGTCGTAGACACCCTCGTCGGGGTTGGGCGCACACTTCTGGAAGGCTACATCGCCGTAAGAGGGGAAGAACGAACCCGGATCGATGGCGTTGGGATCGGGAGCATCCTCGCTACAGCCGGCCGCAGCGGTTGCCAGCAGCGCAAATGACATATATTTTAAGAGTTTCATTTCTTTAGAAATCTTTAAGTTGGACTTTTAAGATTAATAGCCGGGGTTCTGCTGTCCGACAATCTGGGGGTTAACCTGAATTTCATCCGAAGGTATCGGCCATACGAACTTATGGTCGTCGGGGGTGTAGCTCAGGTCCATTGCACCCTGCACAAAGTAAAGTGTGCCGAAGTTGTCAACCGGGAAGTTGGGCATCGGGGTGCTGTCGTCACGGGTAAAGCCTTCGCCGTAGCGACGGAGGTCGTTCAGACGGAATCCTTCGCCGATAAGCTCGCGGTTACGTTCCAGGCGAACCTGAGCAATCAGACGGTCATCGGGATATGTACGCGAAGTGATGCCGCGTGCAAGGCGGAGGTCGCGCAGGGCCTCGTTACGCACTGCATTGGTGGGACCGCACTCTGCCACGATAAGATACATCTCGGCAAGACGGAACGGATACGAGATAAAGCAGCCGCGCGATGCACTCTTGCCGCTGAACAGCTCCAGACCGTAGTACTTGGTGAAAATAGTCACCGGCAGGAAAGTTCCGTTAAGTTCAAGGAACTTAGAGCCAAACCAGATCGACTTGCGGACATCGCTGTCGGAATACATCGAGAGAGTGCTGTTGGCGGGAACGTACATCGATGTATTGGTGTTGAACGACCAGTAGAGCGTGTTGCCCTGTCCGAGAGACTCGGCCTCGGTCTGAGTCACAGCACACTGGAATATGATTTCAGAGAAACCCGCGGTAGGATTTTCGCCCCTCCAGAGCTGAGCATATTCGTTGGGACTGGCAAGCGTATACAAACCGCAGTCGATTATATCCTGGGCATATTCTGCAGCCTTTGTCTTGTCGCCCATAGCCAGAGCCACACGGGCACGGAATGCGTGAACAACATAGCTGTTGATGTAGGCAGTGCCTGCACTGAGAAGAGAAGCATACTCGTCGTCTCTGGTGTTGAGACTGCTCTCGAAGTCCAGAAGGTCGTTCTCGGCCTGTTCGAGGTCGTCGAGAATCAGCTTGTAGGTTTCGCCGAGAGTGCTGCGTCCGGGGTAAACCGAACGGTCGGTAGTAGGATTATACTCGGTAACGAGAGGCATACCCATTGCAGGCACGTCCTTGTTGGCCTCGCTGTAATCCTGGCAGAAATAGCTTGCAAGCTGGAAATAGTTGTAAGCGCGGATAAAGTGTGCCTCGCCACGATAGCGCACCATGCGCAGATGGTCCTGATTTGTCCACTCATCGCTCTCGATAAGTTTCTCCAGACGGGGGAGATAGTAGTTCACACTCGAAATATTTCCATAGAAAAGCGAGAAGGCACCGGCAAAGTCAGAAGTAGCCGAAGTGAAGTCGCCCTTGAATATATTGCCGAGCTGGTTGCCGTAAACAGGTGCAAGGGCCTGGAAGTTGTCCATCTGAACCTCCGTGTAGTTGTTCAGCGCGCCCATGCACAGACCGCGGAATGAATTATAGAAGCCGTTGCGGAAATAGCGAGCGTTGACCGGGTTCACAACGACCTCTTCCTGCTTGATGGCACCTTCCGGCTGGACGTCCATCTCGCATGAGCTCAAGAGAGCCGATACAGCTACCGCAGCGAAAAGAAATATCTTTTTCATATTGAAAGCTCTTGTTTAATTAAGTTTTTAGAAGGTGACTTCAAGACCGAGTTCATACTGACGTGTGTTCGGGTAGAAGAAAGTCACGATGTTGCTGCCGGGCTCGGGGTCGAAGCCGGTGAAGCCTGTAAATGTAAGCAGGTTGCGGCCGGTGAAGTGGAAGTTCAGACCTTTGAGCGAGAGTTTGTCGGTGAACGACTTCGGGCAGGTGTACATAAGGGTAAGGTTCTTCAGACGAAGGAACGATGCATCTTCAAGCAGGTGGTCGTCGAACTGGATTGTCGAACCGAACTTGGGAATATTGGTAATCTGACCCGGGTGTGTCCAGATATCGAACATAGTGGTCATCTGGTTGTAGCTTGCAGCGTTGTCGCTCGAGGGGTTTTCGAGGAAGTAACGGTCGTTGTTCACCATATACTTCTTGGCAGCCCATGCGAAGTCGGCGCGGAGAGCGAAGCCTTTCCAGCGGACGTCGGCACCGAAACCACCGGTTATAGGAGCGGTGTAGCTCTTGCCCAGAAGCTGGGAGTCGCGTTCCACGTTATACTCCTTGGTGATGTTGCCGTCTTTGTCGTACCACTGGGGTTCGCCGGTCTGGGGGTCAACGCCTGCATATTTCACCATATAGAATTCCGAAGCATCATGGCCTACTGTATAGGCGAGAAGGCTGCTCGGGAATGCCTGCTGGTCCATGCCGTCGAAAAGCGACTTGATGCGGTTGGCGTTATAGTTGAAGTTCGCACGCAGACCAAAGTACCAGTCTTTGGTTTTTACGATGTCGGCCTGGATGTCGATATCAACACCGGTATTGGTCATGTTGCCGATATTGTTCAGGATTGCGCCATAACCGGTTGTATAGGACACGGGCACGTTCACAAGCATATCGCAGGTTTCCTTGCGGTAGAAGTCGATGTCGGCAGTAATATGGTCGAACACGCGGAAGTTAAGACCGAGGTCCCATGCACGCACAGTTTCCCACTTGAGGTCGGGGTTCTCAACCGAGGTCAGGCCCCAGCCGGGCTTGCCGTTGTATGTAATGGAGTAAGGACCAACAAGACCCATGTAGGCGTAGTTGCCGATACCGGAGTTACCGGTGGTACCGTAGCTGAGACGGAGACGGGCCTGGTCGAGCCAGTTCACGTTCTGGAGGAATTTCTCATTCTTCATGTTCCACATCAGACCGAGCGACCAGAAAGTCGACCAGCGGTGTTCGGGAGCGAATTTCGAAGAACCGTCGCGACGGAGGTTGGCATCGAGGAAGTAACGGTCGTCGTACGAGTATCCGAAGTTGAAGAAGTAAGAGTTGAATACTTCGTCGCTTACGGAGTTGGAGAGGTCGGACATTGTTACGGTAAGACCGTTGGTAAGGAGCATAAGGCCCTCGTTGTACTGGCCGTCAGAAATGGCGCCGAAGCCGTTCGAACGGGCGATGATGGATTCTTCACCTACAAGGAAAGTGAAGTCGTGAACCTTGTCGAATGTTCTGCGGTATTCGGCGGTGTTGGTGTAGGTGAATGTGTAGTAACGGGCAGTCTGCTTCTGGTTGAAGCCGGAGGTCAGACCGTCTTCTTCGGCATAACCCCAGGGGAAATTACCGAAAGGAGTGCTGATACTTGCCTGGTGAGGATAGATACGGTTGTGAATCTGGGCCTCATAGGCGTCAACGTTCTGCTGTGCGCGGATAGTAAGGCCGGCCAGCGGAGTGAGGGTTTCGCTGAGGGTTACGTTGGCGGTAACGCGGTCGGTATAAGAGTCGCGCCACTGTTCGCTGAAATCAGGACGCCAGAGACCGGTGTAGAGCAGACGCTGGGCCTTTTCGCCGAACTGTATCGAGCCGTCGGCCGCGCGGCTCCAGTAGCGGGCCGAGTCGTACGGGCGGGCCATACGAGCCATTACGATGGGGTTGTTGAGGTTCACGCCGCCACCGTTATAAACAAGGTTGGAGTATATGTTTGTCTCGTTCTTGGTGTAGCCGAGGTTAACCTGTGCACCCAGACGGAACCAGTTGTTGATTTTGCTGTCGACAGTGGCACGGAGGGTTGTACGGCGCATACCCGACTTGGTGATGATACCATCCTGGTCGAGGTGGCCGAGCGAAACATAGTAGCTTGCTTTCTCGCCACCGCCCTGGAGAGCGGCCTCGATGCTGTAGGTAGGAGCGGCCGACTTGAAGAACTCACCGATCCAGTTGGTGTCCACACCGTAGTCGTATACGAGTTCGTATGCTTCGTCGGGCACCTTGTTGCCGATCATCTGGCTGAACTTGATATATTCGTCGGCGTTCATCATGTCGATGTTGTCGCCGGCCATCTGCGACCAACCGTAGCTTGCACGGATTGAGAGCTGTGCCTGTTCGCCGAAACGGCCTTTCTTGGATGTGATAACGATTACACCGTTGGCAGCACGCGAACCGTAGATAGCTACAGAAGCAGCGTCCTTGAGTACGGTTACGCTTTCAATGTCCTGCGGATTGAGAGTGGTGAACACGTTCTGCGACACAGGAGCGCCGTCGAGGATGAACAGCGGGGTATTTGAAGCGTTAAGAGAGTTTGTACCACGGATTTTGATGTTGTTGTTTACCGAAGAGGGGTCACCGGAGTTAGAATAGATATTCAGACCGGCCACCTGACCCTGGAGGGCATCAACGAATGTAGGAGTGGGCACATTTTCGAAAGTGGCCTCACCCACCACGGCAACAGAACCCACAACAGAACCGAGCTTACGGGCTGTACCGTAGCCGGTTACCACGAGCTGCTCGAGCACCTCGGTCGACGGGCTGAGGGAAATGAACATTTCGCCGGCTTCGGCTGCTACAGTCTTGGACTGCATGCCTACATACGACACAGTAATCTCTTTTACTGAAGCCGGGCATACGAGCACGAACTTACCGTCGATATCGGTAGTCACGCCCTGTGTGCTGCCGACCGGCTGAACGGAAGCTCCGATGACGGGATCGTCATTGGTAGCGTCCACGACTGTACCGCGCAGCGTACGTGTCTGGGCCGACACACACAAGCTGACCGACAGTACTGCCAGAAGTAATAGAAACAGCTTTTTCATACTAAAATTTATTAGACATAAAATGATTAAATGATTGAGTCAGAGTAATTTTAACAGTTGGATACACATAATATCATCCGATAACCCATGCTATCGGATTGCAAAGATAATTAAAATTTGTGAAATGCCGAATAAAAAAGCACACAAAAAACATGTTGTACAACACAAAAGTTATGCTTTAGTGTTTCCTCCCGCTCATTCTGCCACTTAAAAACAGATGATATGCCCGCGCTCCGTTACGGCAGGCGGAGCGGCGGAAAGCGCCGGGCCATCAATACCAGCTGACTCCGTTCGATGTGCTGGAGCGCTTGTCGTACTTAAGGTCGGAAAGCATGCTTGATTTCACCGCTATGTGAAAATTATAGCTTTTGTAGGGGCCGACAGGCACAAAACTGGCGGTCATGGTGAAACAGTGCAGATCGCGCGACACATTGCAGTTCATGTATGCCAGCTTATGGGTGTCGAAGTTATATGAGGCCGAGAACGAGAAATTCCAGTTCTTGGTAGGCCTGATATTACCCGACAGGCTCAGGTTCTGGGTTATACGCGAGTCGTACTCCATTTTCTGCTTGTTGAACGTGCCGTAGCCGTAGCCTATGCTGTAGTTGAAGGTAAGGCTCCACGGCACCGACCAGCTTGCATAACCTTCCTCGGTGAGTTCGATGTCGGAGTCGGAACCGGCCCGGTCGCGGTCGGTTCCGGAGGGCTGACGCTGCGACTGCTCCGGCTGGGAGGCGTTGGTGTCGCCCGTTTCCGAACGGTCTTTGGACTTGCGCTTGAATGTGTCGTTGTTCAGAGTGTAGCTGAACGATGTTCCGGTGCTCGACAGGCGTCCGATACCTTTTCCGGCCTTCCATCGGGGAATATTCACACGCACGGGGTTGCCGGCCTCGTTGAGCTGGTAGGTGTATACGTCCCAGGTGGCCGACAGGTTGAGATTGAATCCTTTGGTCAGCCTCAGCAGTATCGATGTGTTCAGGTTCGACCAGTTGAGCGAGTCGGCGGCGAAATTGTAGCTTTCGTTGATGCTGAGGTTCTCGATAAGCGATATTTTTTTCTCTCCGGTGGAGTCGGAGTCGGACTTCACCTTCATTTCAAGGTTATTCGACAGAGAGAACGACACCGAACCGTTCTTGCCTTCGCTGGGCACGCCGAAAAGCGCGTTCGGAAAATAGTTGTAACGCCTGGTCTGCCGCCGGCCCTGCTGGTCGGTATAGTCGTAGCTGCCGTAGTAGCCGAAGAAGGGGCTGCCGAAGTCTGGCGATGCGTTGAAGCTCACCGAGGGGGTCATCACATGGCGTATCATCTTTATTTTCTTAGCCAGAAACGGAAGCGGCCTGTAAAAACCGTAAACCTTGGTATCGAACGACAGCGAGGCGTTGAAATCCCACACATTATACAGGCTGTAGCTTGTATCGCACACCTCGACCGAAGCGTTGGGGTCCCACTGGCGGCGCACCTTCGATGTGTACATCCGGTCGTTGAGCTGTATCGACGGAGTGAGGTTGATGTAGTTGAACAGGTTGAAGGTGGCCGAGATAGGCACGGAGTGCTTGAAGCCGTTTCGCCAGTCTTTTATAAGGCTTTTCTTGAAAAACACATTCTGCTTGGCGGTAAGCGAATTCTGAAACTGTCCGCTGTAGCTGAGCCTGATTTTCTCGTACCATCGCTCGCCTCCTACCGCACGTTTGCGCTTGAATGGATACACCTGACTCATGGTAACGGTAAGATTGGGGAAGCTTACCGCCAGCGTGGAGTCCTGCGTACGCTGCGATACGTTCATATTGGCCGAGAACGACCACTTGGAGTTCGGTATACGGTATGTGAGGTTCACAGTACTGCTCTTGGTGTTCTCGGTGAACGACGGCGAATAGTATGAGTTCAGGTCGTTGCGCGAGTAGCCCGATGTTGTGAAGTTGACCGATGCCGATAGGTTCATGTTCGGGTTGGCCTTGGCGTCCTGTGTATGGCTCCAGAGAATCTGGAAGTTTGTCTGCGACGAATAGTCGGCATCGCCTTTCTCTCCGTATATGGTCTTGAGATACGAAAGATTGAACGAGCCTGAATATTTATAGCGCTTCACATAATTTGATCTTGCGTTCACGCCCCACGATCCCTTGGTGTATATCTCGCCTGTCAGCGCAAGGTCCATGTTGTTCGATATCGCGAAATAGTACCCTCCCTCGCGGAGATAGAATCCACGGTTGTAATCGTCGCCGAACGAAGGCACTATCACACCCGATGAATATTTCTCGCTGAAAGGAAAGTATCCGAACGGCGCGGCAAGCGGCAAGGGCAGTCCGGCCAGCACAAGATATACCGGTCCGGTCACGACGTTGCATCCCGGTGTTACCTTGGCCTTGGTGAGATTGAAGTAGAAGTGCGGACAGTCGTGGTCTTCACATGTGGTGTAACGTCCGTCTTTGATATAGAATACGTTTGCAGTGTCTTTTTTTGTTGTTCCGCCGGTAAGATAGCCTTCGCCCTGCTGGGTTACAACGTTGCTGATATAGCCTTTCTCGGTTTTGAAGTTGTAGCGCATTGTCGAGGCCTCGTAGTCGGTACCGCCTTCCGAGAACACGGGTTTGCCGGTGACATCGCCGAGCGAGTCTGTCTCGCCGGTAGCATATACGGTGTTGTCGCCCAGACTCATTTCTATTATTGCGGCATCGAGCTTTATGTCGCCGTATTTCACCGAGCCTCTGCCATACATGAATGCTGAGTCGCGCCGCACTATAAGCATTGAGTCGGCGGATGAAAACTCTACCGGAGCATCAAGGTCGACCCTCGATGCTACTATTCGGCTCCTGGCGGAAACAGAATCTGGTTTGTACGGGCCTTTCAGAGTATCGGAAAGCAGAGAGTCGGTAGGCGATGATTCTGCGTTTATGGAATCGATTCGCGCGGAGTCAACGCCAACGCTGTCAGGCATATCGGTCACATCCATGCTTCCCGCCCCCGAAGCAAGCGCCGGAGCGAGGGAACTGAAGAACAGGGCTGATAATATATATAGCGGTGATTTTCGCACGATGTGATTTGCTTTTAGCGCACAAAGTTACGAAATTTTCACTGATTATATGGCTGTCGCACCCGATTTAACGAAATTATACCTTAGCTCGCAAAGTAACGCAAGTAACGTCGGCGACCCCGCCGACGGTCCGACCAGCCTTTTTCTGACCATAGTACTTTTTTTTTGACCAGAGAACAAGAGAACTATAGATAATTTTATTTTTCATCAAAGAAGTTGGCACGAAGTAACGTCGGCGACCCCGCCGATGCTCCGACCAGCCTTTTTCTGACTCCAGACCTTTTTTTTGACCAGAGTACCAGAGATCCATAGATATTTTTTAGACCAGAGAACAAGAGAACTATAGACCTTTTCTCATCAAAGATGTTGACATGATGTAACGTCGGCGACCCCGCCGACGCTCCGACCAGCCTTTTTCTGACTACAGACCTTTTTTTTGACCAGAGTACCAGAGATCCATAGATATTTTTTAGACCAGAGAACAAGAGTGCTATAGATAATTTCATCTATCTTCATTTCTCATCAAAGAAGTTGACATGAAGTAACGTCGGCGACCCCGCCGACGGTCCCGCGCAGGCTATCTCAACACCCGCGCTCTCAAACCTGGTCATACGTCGGCGAGGGCGCCGACGCTACTTTGCATCCACATCTCGCCATGCAGAATCGAAATCTCCGGATGTAACGTCGGCGACCTCGCCGACGGTCCCGCGCAGGCTATCTCAACACCCGAACTCACATCTCTGGTCATTTCGTCGGCGGGGTCGCCGACGCTACTTTGCCTCCACAACTCACCATGCAGCTTCGAAATCGCCGCGTGTAACGTCGGCGACCCCGCCGACGTTACTTTGGCTTTTGCTCAACTTCGTGGAGCCCAGTGTATGCGCAGCGACACGGCCCTTGCCCCGTCGCGTGTGATTTCGCAGTCGCTGATATGTTCGTGAGTAAACACTTTCAGCTGTACAGTCTCACCGAAATAGCATTCGCGACAATAAGCTATGTCGATACGGCGTATGGTATTGTTATCGAAATGATCCATTGTCCAGTGGTTCAGAACCAATGCGAGATAACGCACGGAATTCACATGGCGGTTGAAATCAATGTCGCAATAGCGGAATGTATAGTCCTGCACGGATGCCGCATCGCACACCGGCGCCATATGGGGAGTCCGATCTACCGGACATTCACGGGCCGATACCGGAAAGGCTTCCTCTTCAAACGCCGTAAGATCAGCCACACAACGGCGGCGCACATCAATAGCCGTCCACATTGTGCGTATATGCCCTATCTCGTTGCCATCGCCATCAGTTACAACAAAACATCGGTCGCAGAAACGGCGGTTGTAACTCTCAATCCAGGTGGTAAGACAATAAGTCTCGTTGATGCGCGGATAGCGTTTCATGGCAATGCTGATTCTCGACAGCACCCATGCAATTCCATGACACGACAAAGTGTCGTAGCCTATACCCAATGCGTTGGCATGTTCGGTGGCCACCTCTATCACCCGCTGCACAAGCAACGTAAGCGGCATGGCCGACTGTGCGCCGGCCTCACCAGCCGTGAGGTAATAACAATGCGAAAATTCTACATTCTGGTCCATAGCGATAAAGCATTATGTGATTTCTCCGGCCTGATTGCCCGGTAAAAATAAAACAAGGCGTCGCATCAAAAAGTTTGACGCGACGCCTCTATACTTGAATAATGGTGAGCTTATTATTCGGCTTCTTCGATTGTAACGGCACGGTCAAGAGCAACATACTTCTCGCCGAGGTCGCAAAGGTTGCCGTTGTTGGTGGTGGCGGTGAGCTGAGAAGCGGGAACACCGTTCTTCAGGAGCGCTTTGTAAACACCATCGACACGAGCCTTGCGCAGACGAACGTTGATCTGCTCGGTACCGGTGTAGTTGTCGGCCCAGCCGGTGAGCACATAGTTTGTCTTGCTGTTCGACTTCATCACTTCGGAGATAGCGCCGAGCACGTTGCGGTCTTCGCGGGTCAGACGGCTTACACCGATAGGATAGTAGATAGTGGCAAGGGGAGCCTTTTCAGCCTCAACCTTCTCAACGGGGCGGTTAAGACAGTCGCGGAGCTGCTGCTCGAGATCGGCGATACGGCCTTCAGCACCTGCAAGGCGTGCACGGAGTTCGTCGCAGTTTTCGGGTTCGGGGCAAACCGGAACCAGAGGAGCCGACCAGCCGGTGGGGTTGAAGTTGTAGGTCAGACCGAGGTAAGCCTGGAGCGAACCGTAGGTGCGGTTCTGAGTCTCAGCCTGGTCGTAGTGGCCGTCGATTCCGCTGAAACGGAGGTCGAGGTTAAGCTGGAGGTGCTTGTTGAGACGGAAAGAGTTGATCAGACCGGCACGGATTGTGAGCACACGGTCGTGGTCGTTATGCCAGCCGTCTTTCTCGTAGCTGCCGTTGGCCTGCTGGGTATATCTGTGGGCCAGCGACCAGTAGCCGCCGCCACCTACATAGAATGTGGCGTTGTATACGCGGTTGGGGTTGTAGCCGCACCACCAGTTGGTGAGGTTCACCATAAGGTCGAAGGTAACACCCACTTCGTTTACATATGTTTTGTAGTAGCCGTCGACAGTCTGGTTGGGGATTGCGCCCATGGTGTAGTCGAAATCGCTCAGACCCTTGCATGCAAGGAATTCGCCGCCTACACGACCGCCGAATACGGGAGTGAACCATTTGCCTACGTAAAGACCGGCTGCGGGAGCGAAACGGTCACTCCATTTGCGGTGTACGTCGGCATGCGACAGGTAGTAGCTCACACCACCCTGTCCGGTAATGAACCAGTTCGATTTGAAGCTATTTACAAGCAGGCCCTGCGAAGCGTCCTCTACATAAGTCACCTCATTGGAGTTGCTCTGAGCCATCATGGCCTGACCGGCAACAAGTGCGGCACAAGCCAAAAGAGTAGCTTTTTTCATAGAATTGAATATTAACGTTAATAAAAATTGTTTTATTTTTACAGTTGAATACGTGTTACAAATACGGCTGTGTATATAACACGCCCGATGCAGAGATTGTTCTTCTCTGCCAAATCGGGCGCTAAGTTACGACTTTTTTTTTAAAATTCCTAAAAAAGGCAAAAAAAGTTGCTGTTTTGCTATTTAAGTTTCATGTATCTGCACATGAGCATCACAATGTCACCGTGCGATATAACGGCGCACTTCGGCAAGAATATTGTCGGCGGTAAAGCCCCACTTCTGGTCGAGCACCTTGAACGGAGCCGAAGCGCCGAAATGTTCCATACCGTATGCACGGCCGTTGAAGCCGTCGAGCATGCGCAGGGTTATGGTAAGACCGGCTGTAAGGCCGAACTGCGGCACTCCGGCCGGGAGCACCTCGCTGCGGTAGGCTTCAGGCTGGTCGTTGAACAGACCGGGCGACGGAGCCGATACCACCGAAGCTCTGATACCTTCGGCCTGCAGCAGCACAGCCACTTCGCACAGCAGCGACACTTCAGAGCCATCGGCAACCAGAACCACATCGGGGTTTTCGGCACGCACTACCGTATATGCGCCCTTACGAAGGCCCTGGGCCGCCTCGTAGCGGCTGAGTCCCTCAGGTGCAGGAAGGTCGGTGAGGTCCTGACGCGAAAGAATCAGGCCGGTGGGACGGTGCTGTTCCTCCATTGCCATTTCATAGGCCACAGTAGTCTCGGCGCTGTCGGCCGGACGGAGTACAAGCATCGAACGCTGTCCGTTGAAATTCCGCACCTCTTCGAGAAGGCGGATCTGGGCTTCCTGCTCCACGGGCTGATGGGTGGGGCCGTCCTCGCCTACCCTGAATGAGTCGTGGCTCCAGATATATTTCACCGGCAGTTCCATCAGCGCCGCCATACGTATGGCTGGCTTCATGTAGTCGGAGAATACGAAGAAGGTGCCGCAGGCGGCCATCATTCCGCCATGAAGCACTATACCGTTCATTATCGAAGCCATTGTAAGCTCGCTCACACCTGCGTGAAGGAAGGCTCCGGTGAAGTCTCCGTGAGCCAGCGCATGGGTCTGCTTGAGGAAGCCGTCGGTTTTGTCGGAGTTGGCAAGGTCGGCGCTCGACACTATCATGTTGCCGCATTTGCGGGCGAGTTCGGCAAGAATGTTCGCCGAAGCAGTACGTGTGGCAATATTGGCCTTGTGTTCAATGGCTGCATAGTTTATGTCGGGCACATATCCGGCGATAAATGCGCTGAGTTCGGCAGCCTTGGCAGGATTGGCCTCGGCCCATGCCTTGTGTTCGGCACGTCGTCGGGCCACTATTTCGCGCAGCTGGTTCCGGCGCTGCTCATACAATTCCACTGCCTCGGGGAAGAAACGGAATTCGTTGTCGGGGTCTCCGCCAAGATTTTCTATGGTACGGCGGTAGTCGGCACCCGATTTGCTCAGAGGCTGTCCGTGAGTGGAGCATTTTCCCTCGAACGATTCGCCGTCGGCGGTAACCACACCTTTGCCCATGACTGTACGTCCGATAATGAGCACCGGTTTCTCTGTCTGGGCCTGGGCCTCGGTGAGTGCGTCCGCGATAGCATCGGGATCGGTTCCGTCGATTTCAATCACGTGCCAGTGCCATGCGCGGTATTTGGCGGCATAGTCTTCGGTGTCCACTGCATCGACATCGGTGCTGAGCTGGACTCCGTTGGCGTCATAGAACATTATAAGGTTGCTCAGGCCGAGGAATCCGGCTATACGTCCGGCGCCCTGCGCTATCTCTTCCTGAATGCCGCCGTCGCTGATAAAGGCATAGGTCTTGTGTGCCACAGTCTCGCCGAAACGGGCCACAAGGAAACGTTCGGCCAACGCGGCGCCGACAGCCATGGTATGGCCCTGGCCCAACGGACCGGATGTATTTTCCACTCCCCGCGACGGGTCCACTTCGGGATGTCCCGGAGTAACGCTGTCCCAGCTTCTGAACTGACGCAGTTCGTCGAGAGTGTAGTTTCCGCACAGGGCCAGTACGGCATAAAGCATGGGCGACATATGGCCCGGGTCGAGGAAGAAACGGTCTCTGGCAAACCATGTGGGGTCGTCGGGGTCCGCCACAAGGAATTTCGAATAAAGAACGTTTACGAAGTCAGCGCCACCCATGGCACCACCGGGGTGGCCGGATTTGGCATGTTCGACCATTGCGGCAGCAAGGACACGGATGTTGTCGGCCGCGCGAGTGAGCAGTTTGGATTCCATATATGGTTTTTTGAGTTTTCCGTGTGCAAATATACGCAGTTTATCTCAGTTATGCAAATCTAACTTTTATTGCATCGCAGGCTGCTGTCGGTCAGAACTGAAAGTATATGAACGGACTCACATCCTGGCCCTGCAGCTCTATAACGCATTGCACCACCGCCACGAACACCAGCAGTTTCACCGGCCACGGCGAACGCACAAACATATCGCCGGCGCGGTTCCAGAATCCACGAGGCATGGCATGGGTCGCTATCACAGCAATGAGTATAACGAGCCACAGCTGTCGGGCTGCCGCGAAACGCGGGGCATAGTCAAGCGAGAAATCGCACACGGCATGCTGTATCAGCACTACGGCATCGCCGAATGTGGCGGCCCGGAAGAACACCCACAGAAGCATTACCGTCGTGATGGTAACGAACCACGACACAGCCCTGACAGGCATCGAGTCGCCCAGTCGGGCAAGCCATGGGCGCGAGGCTTTGTGCACGGCCAGTCCGGCTCCGTGCATGGCGCCCCAGAACACGAATTTCCATCCGGCACCATGCCACAGGCCGCCCACAAGCATGGTCAGGAAATTATTCAGATAGGTCCGGAAGGTTCCGTGCCGGTTTCCGCCCAAAGGTATGTACACATAGTCGCGCAGCCAGCTGGACAAAGATATATGCCAGCGCCGCCAGAACTCGGTAAGATTCTGCGACTTGTACGGAAAGTCGAAATTCTGAGCCAGTTTGAAACCCATGATCAGCGCAAGTCCGATGGCCATGTCGGAGTATCCCGAGAAATCGCAGTATATCTGCATCGTATAGCCAATGATGCCCATGGCAGTCTCGAAACCGCTGTAGGCTCCGGGCGCATTGAACACAAGGTCGTTGTACTGGGCGAGATAATCGGCAAAAATCGCCTTCTTCACCACTCCGAGGATAATGAGCCACAGACCCGTATAGACTTCCGTGCGGGTGGCGTGCCGGCTCTGCCGTATCTGCGGCAGGAAATAATCGGCCCTGACAATCGGTCCGGCCACAAGCGCGGGAAAGAAACTCAGAAAGAAGGCATATTCAAGCCAGGTGCGCGTAGGGGCCACCGCTCCCTTGTACACATCTATAATATAGCTTATGCTCTGAAAGGTATAAAATGATATTCCTACCGGAAGTATGAGTTCAAGCGGCTCGAAGTTTGTTCCTACAAGGGCCGACCAGTTCCACAGAAAAAAGTCGGCATATTTGAAATAACCCAGTACTCCCAGCGAAGCAAGAAGCGAAACCGCCACACAGCATTTCCGGGCACGGTTACTCCTGCAGCGCACCATAAGCCGCGACAAGCCCCAGTCGACCATCGAAGTCGCAAACAGAAGCAGAACGAACCAGCCGCTGCAGCGGTAATAAAAATAGAAACTGAACAGGACCACAAACACCAGCATCTGCCTACGGCGGTCGCGCAACATTGAATACAGCGGCAGAAACACTAAAAACAGGCCCCAGAACAGTCCGCTCGAAAACAGCATCGGACTGCCGGGAGTGTAACTGAGAATCTCGCCGAGATTCCGCGACAGATCAGACCATAGTGTCATATCGCAAACCTCCTAATCTTCGGGCTGATGAATGAACACACGCGCCGGACGGGCACTTTGCCCCGACGGCTCCTTCATAAGTATCGGATGGGCGCAATGGCCGGGCATCCAGCGCACCACACTGTCCATCCACAGGCGTGCCGACGCCGAGGTCGGGTGGGCACCGTCTTTTTTGCGGTCGAATTTCATGCCGTCGGACAGAAAAAAACAACCCGGAGCGGCATTTTCGAGTATCATACGGTTCACACCCGTATCGTCTTTCCAGTTCGGCGGACCAATCCAGACATATGGAATGTCGCCTATGTCGCGAAGGATATTTCTGACATACCGGCTTCGCTTGCCGATTATGTCGGCAACAAACAGCTCATTGGCTCCGAGCGATATGAATATGTAGTCGGGCCTTATGCGCCGTATATAGTCCGACAGCCTGGAGCTGCTTCCCCAGCGTTCGGAAGTAGAGCTGTACCAGATAACGGTGTAGAGAGTGTGGCCGGAAGCCTGACAATAGGCCGCCAGACGAGGCGACAGTCCCTCAAGCATCGAATCGCCGAAGAACAGAATGGTTTTCGGCACCGTGTCGATGGCCGGAACAGTATCGGTCTCCGGCTCCTTGAGCTCCACGGCCCCGACTTTAACCGGCCGGTCGGGCTGAGCCGCGGCATTTTCGCCGCCTAACAGACACGCATACATCGCCGACGGCTTGGGAGTGTATCCGAAGAACGACACCTTGCCATCGGCCGCCGATACGATAAAGAACAGTATAAAAGCAATGGCCAATATCCACCACAGCCCTTTGTAGGAATCTTTCATCAATATGTGATTACACGGTACTCGTTCTGCGAACCGGCACGCACGTTATAACGGCGCAGGCCGTAACCGCGACTGGCTGCCTCGCCGGAAAGCGGGTGGCCCCAAAGCGAAAACACATCGTAGGTGCTGTGACACTTCGGACATTCAGCCACCAGCGCCTCCTCATCGATGTATACACGCACATCCGAGCGGCACTCCACCGGACAGCTCAGGTCGTAAGCCACCGGAGCGCCGTTCACATCGCCGCACAGAAGAACCCCGCCGAAGCCGGTGGCGCTCATGGCTGTAAACGGGAAATCACGCGGCACGCGCTCGCTCTTGATGAAACGTTGCCAGCTCATGGCGCCGGGCACGCCGTAAGCATCCCAGTCGGCCACGGAATTGAACTGTATCAACACCGGGGCCGGCGGAATGCGGTCGTCGTCAAGATGATGGCACGAGGCGGCCGCAACTGTCAGCAAAACTGCAGCGAGCAGACGGGCCGTGCGGTTCACTTTCCGTTGATTTTAACCATAAGGTCGCCGAAACTGTCGGCGGCTTTCTGCATCATTCCGCCCAGCATGGGTTTCAGCATCGCAGGAATCTCGACATCGATGGCCGTGGACAGCTCGGTGTTCGAGTCATCCAGCGGATTGAGATTCACCGACAATTCAAGAGGCAGCGGCGAAGTTACGGTTCGGAACACAACCTTCTGCGGATTGCGTTCCACTACCTGAAACTTGAGTTCGCCCACCTGAGGTGTCTTGATGCTCAAGGTGTCGGCGGTGAATTTCACATCGCCTATCTTTGAGCGTTCGGCCTCGGGCAAAGCCGCCACAGCACCCTCAAGGGAGCTGAGGTCGGCGAATTTGTCGCTGATCACCGAGGCTGCGACCGGCAGTGTCACGGTTTTGCTTGTATATTTTGCCATCAGCGGAAATCAATCGGTAAGAGACTGTGGATTGGGTGTCCAGCTTGCCGGGTCTTTGCGCCATTCGCGCAGAGTCGCCAAATCGCTTTCCTGAATGTACTCAGTGGCAAGTGCGGCCTCAAGCATGGCGTTGTAGTTGCTGAGAGTTATAAGCTTTACATTCGCCTTTTTGAAAGCTTCCTCGGCAATGGGGAAACCGTAAGTGAACAGTGCGGCCATACCCACTACCTCGCATCCGGCCGCGCGGAGAGCCTCAACTGCCTTGAGCGAGCTTCCGCCGGTGCTGATGAGGTCTTCAATCACAACCACACGCGTTCCGGGTTTGAGGCTGCCCTCGATCAGATTCTCCAGACCATGGTCCTTGGGAGTGGAGCGAACATATACATAAGGCAGAGAAAGAGTGTCGGCAACCAGGGCGCCCTGAGCGATAGCACCTGTGGCGACACCGGCCACAGCATCAACCTCAGGGAAGTTTTCCAGTATCATGCGGCAGAGTTCCACCTTGATGAAGCTGCGCACATCGGGATAGCTGAGAGTCTTGCGGTTGTCGGTATAGATGGGGGAATTCCAACCCGAAGCCCATACGAACGGATTATTGGGCTGGAGGTTGATTGCGCTGATTTTGAGTAGTTTGTCAGCAAGTATTTGAGCTACGTCGTTCATGTTTATTGTGTTTGATTCTGTTATATTCTATTATTCTGCCTATTCTGCCAGGTGCACGTTGTATCAATATCCGGTATACGTGGACGGCGACAAGGCCCGGAGTTCGGCCTTTACAGCATCGCTCACCTGAAGAGTATCGATAAACTCCGAGATGCTCGCCTCGGTTACAACGCTGTTCGTGCGGGTAAGCGCCTTGAGTGTCTCGTAGGGTTTCGGATAACCCTCGCGGCGCAGTATAGTCTGGATTCCTTCCGCAACCACGCTCCACATTGAATCGAGATCGCTGTCGATGGCCTCGCGGTTGAGCAATAGTTTGCCAAGGCCTTTCAAAGTCGATTCAAGCGCAATCAGACTGTGCGCCATAGGCATGCCCACTGTGCGGAGAACGGTGGAGTCGGTGAGGTCGCGCTGGAGACGCGATACCGGAAGCTTACGGGCGAGATGGTCGTAAAGGGCGTTGGCCACACCGAGGTTGCCTTCGGAGTTCTCGAAGTCGATTGGGTTTACCTTGTGGGGCATTGCCGATGAGCCTACCTCACCCTCTTTGATTTTCTGCTTGAAGTATTCCATCGAGATATACATCCACATGTCGCGGTCGAGGTCGAGCACAATTGTGTTAAGACGGCGGAGCACATCGAACACACCGGCCAGATTGTCGTAGTTCGAAATCTGGGTGGTAAGCTGTTCACGCTCTATGCCGAGACAGCTGCCGAGGAAACTGTTTGCAAACTTTATCCAGTCGATTTCGGGATATGCAGTAAGATGAGCGTTGAAATTACCTGTGGCGCCGCCGAATTTGCCGCTTATCACAGCGGAGTCGAGCGCCTTGAGCTGCTGACGTATACGGTATACATAAACCCCGATTTCCTTGCCAAGGCGTGTCGGAGAGGCGGGCTGTCCGTGGGTACGCGCCAGCATGGGAATGTCGGCCCATTCCTTCTCATAAGCCTCAAGCACTTCGAGCAGACGCTCGAAGGCCGGACGGAGCACCTCGTCGATCGCCTCCTTTACCGACAGCGGCACTGCGGTATTGTTGATGTCCTGCGATGTGAGACCGAAATGGATGAACTCCTTATACGGAGCCAGACCAAGAACGTCGAACTTCTCTTTAAGGAAATATTCCACAGCCTTCACGTCATGGTTGGTTATGCTTTCTATTTCCTTGATACGCAAGGCATCGTTCACCGTGAAATCGCGATATATATCGCGCAACGGAGCGAACATACTGTGGCTCACAGCCTCAAGCTGCGGCAACGGCAACTCGCACAGGGCGATAAAGTATTCAACTTCGACACGAACCCGGTAACGTATCAGGGCATATTCCGAGAAATAAAGTTCTAACTTCTGACATTTTCCGCGATAGCGTCCGTCGACAGGCGATATGGCGGTTAAGGTTGAAAGTTCCATGTATTGACTGCGTTTTCTAAATTAAGGTGCAAATTTACGCATTTTTCAGAAAAAAGTAGTCACAGAATGAGCACAAATTCATCCAAAAAGCGTATTTTTGCAAATCAATATATCGGAATTACATAACGACAACCTAACAAACTTGATATATGAGAAAATACATCATCAGCTCCCTCCAGGCCATATTCCTGGTTCTCACGGCTTTGGGAGCATCTTCATGTGGCGGAGACAACACTCTGCAGAACCTCGACACCGATGTGAAAATGATTTCATCGCGACTCGATTCCACCGCCAAGGGCAGCCCCGATGCCGTAAACGCTTTCTCGATGCAGCTCACCGACAACGCAGTAGCGCTTGAAGCCGGTATAACCCCGGGAATCTTCGACCTGAAACTCCTCGAACCCGGACTGGCTGAATTCGCCGTCGCCGCATATCTGCATGTACTGAATCCCGACGGCAACCGCAACGCCGAAGTCGCCGACATGATCAACAACATGGCCAAGACCAAAATTCCTCTCGAAATAACCCTGACCCAGGGAGAAAACCGCTTCAACCAAAGCCTTGACGCACCGCGCCTGAAAACCCTGTTCAAGGAATCGCTCACAAACCTCAACCGCAGCAGTGCAGCAGCAAACGCAGCAAGCCTCACCGGAAGCTGGGCCGAAAAAGTATTCAAAACCGAAGGTGCAAGCGATTTCGAATGCATATACTCCACAAACAGAATAGTGATTACCGTAACATATCCGAATGTAGCGGCATCGCCTCTGAAAGATGTGGCAAACCCCTCGCCGGCACTCAAAAGCATGCTCGCCGACGCGGCAGAGAAGCACTATGCCGAATACGGCGCGATGCGCCCGGCTGTAACCCAGCTCATGACCGACCTCGGAGTCAAGGAACTCCGTCTCACATACAAATACTCCGACGGCAAACCCGCGCCAAGCGTAAGACTTGAATGGGGCAGCGACCTTTAGAACTGGCTCTTAAGAATATACACCATGACACTTGTAGACAGATTTCTTGAATATGTGAAGTTCGATACCCAGAGCGACGAACTCACCAACATGACGCCCTCGACACCGGGGCAGATGATATTCGCGCAACACCTTGAAAAAGAACTGCGCAAGCTTGGCCTGAGCGACATAAGCCTTGACGAAAACGGCTATCTCATGGCCACTCTTCCAGGCAACATCACCGACCGCAAAGTGCCCGTAATAGGCTTCATAGCTCATCTCGATACATCGCCCGACATGTCGGGCCGTCACGTTTCGCCCCACATCGTGGAAAACTATCCCGGCGGCGACATAACCCTTAACGCATCGGATGGCATCGTGCTGTCGCCCGACGAATTCCCGGAACTGCTCAACTACATCGGACAGGACCTCATTGTAACCGACGGCAACACTCTGCTCGGTGCCGACGACAAAGCCGGAATCGCTGAAATAATCTCGGCCATGGACTATCTGATGAAGCATCCCGAAATCAAACACGGCGACATCCGCATAGCATTCAACCCCGATGAAGAAATCGGACTCGGCGCCCACAAGTTCGATGTAGAGCTATTCGGCGCCGAATGGGCGTATACCATGGACGGAGGCGAAATCGGCGAACTTGAGTTCGAGAACTTCAATGCCGCCGTTGCCACCATAGCCTTCAAAGGCCGCAACGTACATCCGGGCTATGCCAAACACAAGATGATAAATTCGATGCGCATAGCCAATCAGTTCATAATAATGCTGCCTCGCTGGGAAACTCCCGAACATACCGAGGATTACGAAGGATTCTACCATCTGGTAGGAATGCAGGGCTCGGTTGAGAGCACCACCCTCACCTACATAATCCGCGACCACGACCGCGACCGCTTCGAACGCCGGAAAAAGGAACTCGAGCACCTGGTCCGCAAAATCAACCACGAATTCCCCGGATGCTGCAGCATAGAAATCAAGGACCAGTATTACAACATGCGCGAGAAAATCGAACCCGTGATGCATGTTGTGGAAATTGCCGAGGAAGCAATGCGTCAGGTGGGCGTCACTCCCAAGGTACAGCCCATTCGCGGCGGAACAGACGGCGCCCAGCTTTCGTTCAAAGGCTTGCCATGCCCCAACATTTTCGCCGGCGGACTCAACTTCCACGGACGCTATGAATTCGTTCCGATTCCGTCGATGGAGAAAGCCCGCGATGTAATAGTGCAGATAGCCCGTCTGACAGGCGAGAAATGAAAACTCTCATAGTTATAACAGGGGCCACGGCGTCGGGCAAGACGTCCGTGGCCCTTGACGTGGCCGAAGCTCTGGGCTGCGACATAATCTCGGCCGACTCACGCCAGATATATGCCGGATTGCCCATAGGCACCGCCGCTCCGACAAAAGCCGAACAGGCCCGCGTAAGGCACCACCTGGTGGGAACACTGCCACTGGACGCGTACTACAGCGCAGCTACTTTCGAATCGGACGCCCAGCGCCTTATGCAGCAGCAGTGGCAGAGCCGCGACTATGCCATGGTATGCGGCGGCTCGATGATGTATATCGACGCCCTTCTCTACGGCCTTGACCCGCTTCCGACCATCTCCGACTCAACCCGGACCCATGTAGCCGAAATCCTGGCCCGGCACGGAATAGAAGGACTCCGGGCCATACTCGAGACCGTCGACCCGGAATATATGAAAACCGCCGACCCGGCAAACCACAAGAGGCTTGTCCATGCTCTTGAAGTAAGTTATCAGGCCGGAGCGCCCTACTCCTCGCTATGCAGCGGCCAGCGCCGCGAACTGCCGTGCAACGTGATAAAAGCCATGATCGACATGGACCGCGACACACTGTTCGGCCGCATTAACAGCCGGGTGGAGAGTATGATGTCGGACGGACTGCTCGAAGAAGCCCGACGGGTGTATCCGCAGCGCGGACTCAACTCGCTCAACACGGTGGGCTACAAGGAACTGTTCGCATATCTCGACGGTGTATGGAACCTTGACACCGCACTGGCCCGAATGGCGAAAAACACCCGCGTCTATGCGAAAAAGCAACTCACCTGGCTAAAAAGACCGGGACGCGACGAAGGCTTGCTTCGTCTCGCCCCGGAAACAGCTGCGGCAGACCTGCTCCGCCACATACACGGTTCTACGCCGCCCCGAGATTCTTGAGCAGATCGGTTATATAGGCATCGTTGCTCTGTATGAGTGTGCTCAGATGCAGCGCATACTGGTGCAGATCGAGAATCGGCTGACGCGCTACACCGCTTTCATTCGCAGCACGGACAATCTCCGGAGCCACTTCGGTGAGCATACGCTTGTCGAACGGCTTCGGCAGAATATAACCGGGGCCGAAAGCAAGGTCATGGTCGTGGTAGGCCCGTCGCAGCGAATCAGGCACCGGCTGCCGGGCCAGAGCGGCTATGGCATGGGCTGCGGCAAGTTTCATGGCCTCGTTGATTTCCGAGGCACGGCAATCAAGAGCCGCACGGAATATATACGGGAAACCAAGCACATTGTTAATCTGGTTCGGATAATCGCTGCGTCCGGTGGCAAAAATTATATCCCGCCTTGAAGCCATGGCCGCGTCATAATTTATTTCAGGATTCGGATTCGCCAGCGCGAAAACCACCGGACGCGGAGCCATGCTCCGAATCATTTCGGCAGTGAGTACATCGGCCACCGACAGTCCAAGGAACACATCGGCTCCCACAAGCGCGTCGGCAAGAGTATCTATCGGAAGGTCAGTGGCGAATTCACGCTTGATTTCAGACAGTTCGGTGCGGCGCGTGGAAATCACGCCCTTGCTGTCGCACATCACAATGTTCTCCTTCTTCACGCCGAGACTCATATAAAGACGCGTACATGCCACGGCAGCGGCTCCGGCGCCATTCACCACCAGACGTACGTCTCCGAATTTCTTTCCCTGGATACGCAGCGCGTTGATAAGCGCCGCCGCACTTACTATGGCTGTGCCGTGCTGGTCGTCGTGCATCACCGGTATGTCGCACTTCTCCTTCAGGCTCCGTTCAATCTCAAAGCATTCGGGAGCCTTTATATCTTCCAGATTTATGCCTCCGAAACTTCCGGAAATAGCTCGCACATGGTCGACAAACTTTACGGGGTCCTTCTCATCGACCTCTATGTCGAAACAATCCAGACCGGCAAACACTTTGAACAGCAGCGCCTTGCCTTCCATTACAGGCTTCGATGCGTCGGGGCCGATATTGCCCAGTCCGAGCACAGCGGTTCCGTTCGATACCACAGCCACGAGATTACCCCGATTGGTATATCGGTATGAAGTATCCGGATTTTTCTTGATTTCCTCACAGGGATAGGCCACTCCGGGCGAATATGCCAAAGAGAGGTCATCCGGCGAACTGTATGGTTTGGTGGGCACAATCTCGGTTTTGCCCGGCTGAGGATACTGATGATAGTCGAGTGCTGATTTTCTGTTTACCTTAGTCATGTTCTGGAATTTTATAGTTTATTATTCTTAACGGAAAAATTACAGAAATGTTTTATTAAAAATAAACGGGGAGCGGCTTCACAGTCGCTCCCCGATCCAATTACCTTTAATCTAATCCTATGAAAAAACTAATTCAATCTTCACTGCTGTCGTTTTATCACTAATACGCTGTATATGTCCAAAAGTTGGCGTTTCAGCTCCTGTTTTATACTTTTTTGTACAATGTCGGCTTACAAACCACTGGATTTTTGTAATTTTGCATTATGAGTCAGTTTTCAATCAATATTCTCGGGTGCGGCTCCGCTACTCCGACAGCTTTCCACAACCCCAGCGCCCAGGCAGTAGAATACCGCGGACAACTGATGCTCGTGGACTGCGGCGAAGGCGCCCAGGCAATGATGCGGCGGATGCGTCTGAAATTCTCCCGTCTGAGCCATGTGTTTATCTCGCATCTGCACGGCGACCACTTTTTCGGACTGCCCGGACTGCTGTCGACACTCGACCTGCAGGATAAGAACGGCACTGTTACCGTGCATGCGTTCGAAGCCGGACTTGACGTACTGCGCAAAACCATGGCAATTTTCTGCCCGGACCCCGGTTACGAGATTATCTATGAGCCCATACGCAATACCGAGGCGACAATTCTGGAAACCGATTCCCTTACCGTAGAGACCATACGGCTCAGCCATCGCGTGCCATGCGTAGGATTCATATTCCGCGAAAAACCCAAACTACGCCATATCAACGGCGAGATGGTCCGCTTCCACAACGTGCCGAACTACAAGATGGCCTCGCTCCGGCAAGGCGAGGATTTCATCCGGCCCGACGGAAGTGTGATTCCGAACAAATGTCTCACAACCGATGCCGACCCGGCAATGAGCTACGCCTATCTGAGCGACACGGCATACAACCCGGCGCTTGCCGAAAAAATACAGGGCGTGGATCTCCTTTTTCACGAGGCGACCTATGACGACGCATTCGACAAACTTGCCGGCAAATACGGGCATTCCACCGCCCGACAGGCCGCCATGACAGCTCGCGATGCCGGCGCAGGGCGCCTTATGCTCGGACACTTCTCCAAACGATACAACGGCAACGAGACCCTGCTGCTGGAACAGGCCCGCGAAGTATTTCCAAACACCATTCTCGCCCGCGAGGGACTTACAACACAGCTGATATGATAGAACTCAATTCCGACGACCGCTATATGCGCATGGCTCTCGCCGAAGCCCGGGAAGCCCTGTCGAAGGGCGAGGTTCCCATCGGAGCCGTGGTGGTAAGTCCGCGCGGACGCATACTCGGCAGAGGCCATAACCTCACCGAAAGCCTCACCGATGTCACAGCCCATGCCGAAATGATAGCCATAAGCGCAGCCGCCCAGGCACTCGGCGGCAAATATCTGAGCGACTGCACGCTATATGTCACCGTGGAGCCATGCCTCATGTGCGCCGGAGCGATAGCCTGGAGCCAGGCCGGACGCATAGTATACGGCTGCGACGACGACAAGCGCGGATATTCCACGTTCACCTCGCGGCGTCCGTTTCATCCCCGGGCATCAGTCACAGGCGGCGTCCTCGCCGATGAATGCCGCGAACTCATGCAGGATTTTTTCAGGAGCCTCCGACCATAAAACAAACAATCACAGCACCCTACAGCAA
>JAIDBM010000285.1 GCA_029056365.1 Muribaculaceae bacterium
CCAATATATATGGTCTACGGCATGAACAACGGATCTATGGCCGTTGTGACAAAGGGTATGAAAAAGTATATATTCAATCCCCAGAACTACAACGTTGTTGAAATCGACAGCGAATGGCTGCATAACCATGGAATAGACGCTCCCGGCCCATGGGATATGAAAATCATCAGCAACCCCGTGGCCCCAACTCTCATCGAAGTCTATGGCCGTATATACCTGTATGACCCGGTATCCGACAAAGCCTCATTCGTAAAGGCCATCGATGAACCGGTTGCCGGACTGTCGGACGACGGCGAGAACTATCACATAATAAGCAGCAAACGTGTTTACACATATAACTTCGTGTCGAAACAGCTGCAGAGCCTGACCACCGGTTTTGATGTATTCGCGCCACACGTAGTCAAAGACACCGATGGCAATGTTTGGCTCGGCGACCGCAATCTATACAGATATGATGCCGCCATGCATAAATGGACAATGCTGGAAAACAACATTCTGGCTACAGGACTTGCCTTATCCGGCCATGACATCTATATAGGCACAAGTGCCTCCGGAATATTCCACTACCTTTCCGACGGCAGGCGTATGGCGATACTGCGCAACAAGCCTGCCGACAAGAACTCACCCATAAGCGATCACTCAGGCATGATATATGTCGACAGCGAGGACAATCTGTGGGTGACATACAGCAAATGTGGCTTATCAATATCATCCCACCACTACGACATAACCAAATCGAGACATATAGAAGACCTGCGTTCCTGCTTCCTTAAAGACGACATAATAGCCATGTCGCAGGCTCCCGACGGAAGCCTTATCGCCGGAACCGACGGAACCGGACTTTACCGAATCGACCCAGAATCCGGTAAAAGCTCAAAATACAGCGCTTCTATATCCGACACGATTCCCGACAAAGTCATTACAGCAATATTCATCGACTCGAAACAACGCACCTGGATAGGCGGTTACTGCTCAGGGCTGATATGCTTCGATGGCCACCGGACCACACGCTTTCTGGACGGTACTTCTCCGTTTTCAATTGTTGAAGACATCGACGGAAACATATTTGCGGGAACATCAGGCAATGGTCTGTTCAGAATCAAAGCCAATCTGGAAAACACGCCCGAGAAAATCGACCTTGGCAATGAAATATGGGTACAGCAGCTTTCGTGCAAACGCAGTCCGGTGCTTCTTGCCGCGACTTCATCAAAAATATTCTCTATCGACACCCGCTCACTGAAAGTCAGAGACTTGTTGCAGCCCGACCAAATGAAAAGACGTCTTATGGTACGGAATCTGCAGTCGTTCTGCCACGACAGCCGGTCGCTGCTCTGGAGTATAGGCGACGAGTCGAAAGACTGCCTGCGTATCTACGACATGGCCAACGATTCGGCATACATAATCTCCGCGTTGTCGGGAGTACGCTTCAAAAGTATAATTGAAGACGACAACAAAAACATATGGCTTGCCGCAGACAACAGCATATACAACATTGTACCTCAATACGATCCGGTTGCAAATTCATATGTATTCCGGCATTATGCATACCACATACGAAGCAACGAGGGCATTCCGAACTGCTACAACTACCGGAGTGTTACAAAACTTTCCGACGGACGGCTGGTTTTCGGCGGCATGAACGGATATCAGCTTGTTAATCCCGACCAGTATCAGAAACTTGTGCTGCTCTCTCATCCCAAAGGACGCCTGTCGGCATTGAAAGTCAACAACAGTTTCGTTATTCCCGGCCAGCCTGACGGCAACGACCGGATTCTCGACAATATACTGGCAGGCACAGACCGGATTTCACTTGACCACGACCAGCACAATCTTGGCTTTGTCTTCGCGCCCCGCGACTATGACTCCCCGTTCAAAACCGAATATTATTACCGTCTTGACTCCACCGGAGATCAATGGAACCCGATTACAGGAAACTTCATAGACTTACCTAACCTTGCACCGGGAAAATACAACCTGCAGGTCTGCGCCAGAACGCCCGAAGGCCTGATGTCGGACTTGACCGACTCCATCGAGATTGTAATCCGGCCCCCATGGTATCAATCGATATGGGCATATGCCGTCTACATCATCATTCTTACACTTGTAATAGCCGCCATATTCCTTTATCTGAACGACCGTCAGAAACAGAAACTTCGTATAATACAAGCTGAAAAGGAAATGCTCCGGCAACACCAGCTCAATGAAATGAAACTTCGTTTCTTCACTAATATAAGCCATGACTTCCGCACTCCGCTTTCTCTGATTATAACTCCGCTGGAGTCATATATGAGTTCTCACCACGACAACGACAGCCGCCACCTGCTCGAACCGGTGCACAGGAATGCAGTACGGCTACTCAATCTTGTCAACCAGATTCTTGACTTCCGTAAACTTGAAGTCACCGGCATGCCGCTGCATCTGTCATATGGCGACATAGTATCTTTCATTAAAGAAATCTGTTCTTCGTTCACTCTCTTTTCCGAGGACAGCGGCATTACTCTGACTACCACTTCCGAGATTGCCGTACTGAACATGTACTTCGACAAAGACAAAATCAGCAAGATTATGATGAATCTGCTGTCGAACGCATTCAAATACACCGGATCGGGTGGTTTTGTAAACGTTACCGTAAGCAAACACGATGACAGCAGCATGCGCATTACTGTAGCCGATTCGGGCAAAGGAATTCCTGATTACGATAAAACCCGTATATTCGACCGCTTCTATCAGTCAGGCGATACTCCACATACAACCATGGTGTGTGGAATAGGACTGCACATCGTGAAAGAATTCGTAATGCTTCACAAAGGGTCGGTTGATGTTGGCGACAACAACCCCTGTGGAACGGTTTTCACAGTAATCTTACCTGTAAATCTGTCAGCCCGGAGTACTGAAACAGAATCGTCAGCCGCACACACATCCGGAGACAGCGGGCAGACAGTTATTGAGATACCCGGATTTAAGACAAGCGAAACCGCAGGCGAAAAAGCCACCATAATGCTGGTGGAAGACAATGCCGATTTTATTGAATTCATGGCACGGAGTCTTTCCGATGAATACAATGTTGTCAAAGCGGTCAACGGCAAGGATGCTCTTGAAAAGCTTAATGAAAACAGCATCGACATTATAATATCCGATGTGATGATGGACGAGATGGATGGTCTGGAACTATGTGATTATGTCAAATCCGACATCCACAACTCACACATCCCGTTTATTCTGCTCACTGCCCGTTCGCTTGCAGAAGACGAGATGAAAGGTCTGGAGTCTGGCGCCGACGACTATATCACCAAACCGTTCAGCCTGCCTATACTGCGGCAGAGAATCGCACGGCTCCTTGAGGAGAGCCGCCGTTCACGCGACAGATTCAGGAGAATTCCCGACATCGCTCCATCGGAAGTGACCATAACCTCGCTCGACGAACAGTTCTTGTCCGAGGCCATAAAGACTGTGGAAGCCAATATGGCCGATCCTGATTTTTCGGTGGAAATGCTCAGTAACAGTCTCGGAATGCACCGCACTCATCTATACAAAAAATTATCTGGCATAACCGGCAAGACTCCAATAGAATTCATTCGGCTCGTAAGGCTCAAGCGGGCCGTGCAGTATCTTGTCAAAAGCCAGCTGTATATTTCTGAAATCGCTTATAAAGTAGGTTTCAACAATCCACGTCTGTTCTCAAAATATTTCAAGGAAGAGTTCAATATGACCCCACGGGAATACGTAAAGAAGTTCGGACTCGATTCGGTGTCTGACTCCGTTTCCGATGAATGACTCCGTGCCATTATTGTTCACTCCGGCATATAACCACTGTTACCAACTAAAAAATGAAAAAAGCAATCATACCTCTGCTGGCGGCAATTATTTCAGGTATACCCTGTTCACACGCCGCACACAGGCAATGTTTCGACAACGGCTGGAAATTCGCCTTCGGCAATGCCGCCGATCCGGCCAGGGATTTCGGGTGCGGTACAGAGTATTTCAATTACCTCACCAAGGCCAACTCCATAAGCAACGAAGGCCCTTACTGCAATAAGTTCGACCCCGGGCGCTGGGGCGTTGAATGGACCGATGTAACCCTTCCGCACGACTGGGTAGTCGACCTGCCGTTTGCTCCGGATGCAAGCCACAGCCACGGCTATAAAACGGTAGGATACAAATATCCTGAAACAAGCGTGGGCTGGTACCGCAAGGAATTTACTGTTCCGGCCGAAGACTACGGCAAGCACATTTCGCTGCAGTTCGACGGCATATTCCGGGATTCCCGCGTGTGGGTAAACGGCTTTTATCTTGGTTCCGAACCAAGCGGATATGCCACGCAAGTGTACGACATCTCCGAATACCTCAACTATGGAGGTGAAAACATAGTGGCTGTACGGGCCGATGCCACTCTTGAAGAAGGCTGGTTTTATGAAGGAGCCGGCATATACCGCCACGTGTGGCTCGACAAGACCGATCCGTTGCATGTGGCACCGTTCGGAGTTTTCATTCATGCCAGTCTTGACGACCCGTTCGTCGAGGCTCTGGTGACTGTCGAGACCACTGTGGACAACAAAGGCCTCGAAGCCGCCGGGTACGAAATCCGAAACACGCTTGTGGCTCCCGACGGCAGCCGCACAACGTTCCCGGTTCAGCGGGTAGAATGCCTGCAGGCTAAAGACTCACGCCGGTCGGTATCTGAAGCTACTGTCAAAAATCCGCAATTATGGGACATTGACAATCCGCAACTTTACACGTTAGTTACCGAGATTGTACGTAACGGGGAAATCACCGACACCAGAATTACCCGCACCGGCATACGACATATCCGTTTTGACGGCGAGAGTGGAGTTTTGCTAAGCGGCAGGGGTGTG